>NZ_AZGM01000055.1 GCF_001435935.1 Limosilactobacillus panis DSM 6035 | reverse complement strand
ACCTTGATGGGTTTTTCTGTCCACTTAAATGTTCAACTTAAATTTTACAATCTGCCTTTTACTAATATTTTAAAGGAAAATGGGGTTAAATGAAATCCGAAGATTTCATCTAACTCCATTAATTATTTGGGACTTATGTCACAGCCCCCTTAATCACTCGAAAAGTTACAATTGTCGGTATTCGTACTTAACGAGTTCAAAGAAGTCACTCATCGTGTACGTGGTACCAAAGTATTGTGAAGCCCGTTTTGCCCAGTAGCCATCAGGGTCAGTGTGGTCCGTCACATGCATGTATTCAGAAACCATGTGGTGGGACCATAATGTACCGCCGTACTGACCAGTCTGACTGTTGTACCAAGCCAGAGTTGGCACAATTCCGTACTCCTTCATCTTGTATGCCGTGTAGTAGGCACCGTTGACTAATTCACGAACGAAGTTGCCAGCACCGTAAACTTCAACCTGCTCGAACTGAACAGCCCGTCCGTTAGCCGGGTATCCAGCACCCCAGGCTTCTCGGTCTGTACTGGAAACTTCAATGATGTTGTTGCCATCAACGAAGGCGTGGACAAAGGCGTTATCATAATTCTGCTTCTCATAGTTAATTTCACCGTAGATACTGTCGTTCGGGTTAGCAGTTTCGTGAACCACCACCATGTCTGGACGACCATCACTGGTCCTGCTGTACTTGCCGGTGACTTCCGGAATTACGTAGTCGGTTTGAATACTGGCGTGACCAACCTTATTCTGCAGGATATAGCGATTAATTGCGTTGGCCGTCATATTGTATTGCAGCAGAGGTTCCGAACGCAGGTCAATAAAGTTACCGTTTCCATTAACGTCATCCGTAAAGCGGTGAATTACCTGGAATACCTTCCCTTGTGCGCTTGCCGGCAGGGTTAAGCCTAGCTGGTAACCTGAGTTAGCACTATGCAAGATGTATGGTGCCGTGGCGGCCGCAGTGGCATTAGCCCGGTTAATATCCAAAACCCGTTGCCGGTAAACTTCATGGCCGTTGGCATCCAAGAAAATTAGGAACTGGTACGGTTTGTCAGCGGACTGGTCGCTTGCATGCCAGCCGCTTACGTACACCGAACTACCATTGATCCGGATGTCATCAAACTTCCCCTGGTTCGAGAAGTAAGCAGGTAACCATTGGTCAGCAGTGTTGTTACCATTGCCGGCTGGATCATCCGTAAAGCGGAGAACAATCCGCATATTACCCGTGATTTCTGCCGGGTTAAACTCAACCAGCGTGTTAAAGCCACTATTCGCACTGTTATAGATCAACGGATATACCTTGGCAACGTCGGGGCGTCTAGTAAGCGATAACTTCTGGCGGGCAACTTCCTTATCACCGTTCAAAATAATGACGTAGGCGTTCCCCTTACCTTGCGACTGGGAACTAGCCATCCAGCCAGCAAGTTGGAGTCCCTGATTAGTCATCTTGATTTGGTCAATCGAGTAAGCCTGTTGGTTATGGTAAACAACTGGTGAGGACCAGAAGTCCGTGTATTGGCCATCACCACCATTGCCATTAGTACTGGTGGAATACCGACTTACAACCGCGTAGGAGTGACCGTCCACCAGCTTGATTCCGTTTAAGTCAAAGTTAGCATTGAAGCCCGACTGGCCCGCCGTTGTAATTGACGGGTAGGCCTTGGCAACGTCAGTCCGAGACACGCCATCAACCTTCTGGCTAGCCACCTGGCTGTTAGCGGTGTTGTCATAAATGATTACGTACCGTTGGTTTTCAAACTTCGAGATATCATTGGCATGCCAGCCAACAACGTTGAGGTGGCCACTGCTGAGATTAAAACTATCCAAGTTTCCCTGGTTAGCGTAGTTGCCGTTAGTGATTGGGGTGAAGTAGTAGTCAACGTAGTCACTGTTACCATCCTTGCTGGAGGTGTAACGACTCAGCAACTGGAGCTTATGGTTAAAGTTGACCCCATTTAGGTTAAAGAAGACGTCAAAACCAGACTGACTGGCCCCTTCAACACCAGGATAAGCCTTGGCAACATCAGGACGGCTTTGCCTATCTCTAACAAGCTGCCGTGTAATTTCTTTACCAATCGTCTGATCCAACAAAATTATATAGTGGTTCGGCTTATTTACAGATAAGTTAGTGGCGTTCCAACCGGCAACCTCTAGCTGATTTTTAGTAACCGTTGCACCATCCAGGTTAGCGTAGTTACGCCGGTCAATCGTAACAGGAGCAAAACGGTAGTCAATAAAGTTCGTATTGCCAAGTGGATCTGATGTATAACGGCTAATCAGGGTTACCGAGCTCGTACTCCCCATTACCTTGCTGAGGTCGAAGTGGACGTTAAAGCCTGACTGGCTAGCCCCGTATACGTTATGTACCTGTTGGACATCATTCCGGGTGACTTCCTGGTCAGTGATGTTCTGCCGGGCAATTTCGTGGTTATCCTGGTTGAGGGCAATAATGTAGTGGTACGGGCGGCCCTCAGCACCATTAGTAGCGTGCCAACCAGTGGCATTAAGGCTGCCATCCGGATTAAGGCTAATACTATCCATGTTGGCGTAGTTACCTTTATCATTACGGTTATAGCTCTGACTAGCAGCCACCTGCATCTGGGTATTAGCCGTTGCCGTCTGACTATTAGCCGTGTTAGCCGTTGCCTGTTGCTGTGTGGTCGTGCCATCAGTATTTGTTTGCTGCGCCTGGGTCGTTGTTGCGACCGTGGTTGGGGTGTCGTCCGCATGGGATGTCCCCTGTGAAACCCACAGCAAGAATCCACAACTCGTCATGGCCAAACCGGTCATGGCAACCTTCTTAGCATGTTCGAAATTAATAAACTTCATCAATATATCCTTCCCTGAGAATCGTTAATCAATTGCTTTTAAGAAATCATGTAAGGCTTCTTGCCAGCTGATTGGCTGGTATCCCGCTGCCTTGACCTTGCCGAGGCTCATAATTGAGTGACGCGGTCGGTACGCCTTTTGCGGGTATTCTGCGGAGGTGACTGGGCTTACCGTAACATCCTTATCTTTTAGGATCTCACAGGCAAAGCCATACCAGGTACAGGAACCATCATTGGAGAGCTGGTAGGTGCCATACGAAATCTTGTTTTGAATGGCAAAAAGCATGAACTCGGCTAAGGTCCGGGTCCAGGTTGGCCGACCCGTCTGATCATTGACAACCGTCAGATGGTCATGGGTCTTGGCCAGACGAAGCATCGTGTAGACAAAGTTCTTGCCATACTCGCCAAACACCCAGGAAGTCCGGATGATGTAGTACTTATCCATCGTCTCGCGGACGGCCTGCTCACCCGCCAACTTGGCCTTGCCATACTCATTCTTCGGGTTCGTTTCCGCATCGGTCGAGTACTCACCAGCATTCGTCCCGTCGAACACGTAGTCAGTACTGATGTAAACCAAGGTGGCACCATACTGGTGGGCCGCCTGGGCAATATTTTTGGTTCCCTCAGCATTGACCTGCCAGTTTGCTTCCTTCCCCTCGTCTTCCGCCTTATCAACCGCCGTGTAAGCGGCACAGTGGAAGACCACCTTGGGTTGAATTGCTGCAAACCGCTTTGCGACTGCTTGACGGTCAGTAATGTCGAGGCCCTGCGAATCAAAGGCCTGGTAGTCAATCCCCTTCTGATCCAGTAAGTGACGGAGCTCCGTCCCAAGCTGACCACTTGCTCCCGTGATTAGGATGTCTGCCATTATCAGTTTTCCTCCTTAAAAAAGGGGCCACGGCAAGCAATTACCGTTACCCCTATTCGTTATTATCCATTGTACATCACGTTAGGTTACCTGATGTTACAACTTCATTTTATTTATATTACTTCAAAGCGGCCTTAGCCTTCAGTGGCTTCCACCATGCTTCGTTATTCTTGTACCAGTCAATCGTCTTAACGATCCCCGTATCAAAGGTGTATTCCGGCTTCCAGCCTAATTCCTTCTCAATCTTGCTTGGGTCGATAGCGTAGCGCTTATCGTGACCCAGACGGTCCTTGACGTACTTGATGTGGTCTTCGGAAATTCCCAAGTTATCAACAATCAGGTGAACAATCTCGTTGTTAGTCCGTTCGTTGTGGCCACCGACGTTGTAAACTTCGCCCGGCTTACCCTTCCGCAGGACCAGGTCGATTGCCTGACAGTGGTCGGAAACGTAGAGCCAGTCACGGATATTCTTACCATTACCATAGATTGGCAGGTCCTTACCTTCCATCCCGTTGGAGGTCATCAATGGAATCAACTTTTCTGGGAATTGGTATGGGCCATAGTTGTTGGAACAACGGGTAATGTTGACATTGTAGCCGTAGGTTTCAAAGTAGGAACGGACAATCATATCCGCTGAAGCCTTACTTGCCGAGTATGGTGAGTTTGGTTGCAGTGGAGATTCTTCAGTAAAGTAGCCCGTTGCACCCAGGGTACCATAGACTTCGTCGGTTGATACTTGCAGGAACTTCTCAACGCCCTCCTTCTTGGCAACGTCCAGCAGAGCCAGAGTCCCTTGGACATTGGTTTCCACAAAGATGTCTGGGTGAAGGATTGACCGGTCAACGTGTGACTCAGCCGCAAAGTTAACAATGTGGTCGATGTTGAATTCGTGGACCAGGTGGGTTACCAGTTCCCGGTTGACAATATTCCCCTTAACGAAGTGGTAGTGGGGGTTATCCTTGATATCATCCAGGTTGTGGATGTTCCCTGCGTAAGTCAGCAGGTCTAAGTTAATCAGGTTATCATCAGGGTGCTTCTTGAGCATGTAGTGGATGAAGTTACTACCGATAAATCCGGCTCCACCGGTTACTAGAATATTCATTATTTACTTTTCCTCCCCATAAGTGAAGTTCATTTCCGCATCCTTGAAGGATGGGTGGTGTTGGTCCTTTTCAGACAGGATCAGATGGTCAATTGGCATTGGCCACTTGATGTTTAAGTCAGGGTCATCGTAAGCAATTCCCCGGTCAGCATCTGGTGCGTAGTAGCCGTCGACCTTGTATGCAACGTTAACGTTTGGTGTCAGGGTAACAAAGCCGTGCGCAAAGCCCTTAGGAACCAGGAGTTGACGGTGGTTGTATTCACTCAGGATGAAACCTTCCCACTTACCGTAGGCTGGCGACCCCTTCCTGATGTCGACGATCACGTCGTAAATGGCCCCGGTAACGGCCCGCAAGAGCTTAGTCTGGGAGTATGGTGCTAACTGGTAGTGCATCCCCCGCAAAACACCGGGTTCCACGGACAGTGACTGGTTATCCTGAGTAAATTCAACGTTGATGCCTGCTGCCTCAAACTTGTTCTTAGTGTAGGTTTCGGTGAAGAAGCCCCGGTGGTCGCCGAAGACGTCAGTTTCCACAATCTTTGCATCTGGTAACGTCGTGTCGATAACTTTTAATGACATTTATTCCAATCTCCTTAGTTTTCCTTAGCCAGCCGTAAAAGGTATTGGCCGTAATCATTCTTCTTTAGTGGTTGTGCCAATTGGACAAGCTTGTCCTTATCGATGTAACCCATCCGGTAGGCAATTTCCTCAATCGAGGCCACCTTAAGGTTCTGCCGCCGCTCAATCGTTGCAATGAAGTTCGCCGCTTCAAGCATCGAGTCATGGGTCCCGGTATCAAGCCAGGCATAGCCCCGGCCCATCAGCTCAACATCAAGCTTTCCCTGCCGCAGGTATTCCTTATTAACGTCAGTAATCTCAAGTTCACCCCGGGCAGACGGCTTGATGTGCTTAGCAATGTCAACCACGTTATTGTCGTAGAAGTAGAGCCCCGTAACGGCATAGTTGCTCTTCGGGTGGGCGGGCTTTTCTTCGATTGACAAAGCGTGCATCTGGTCATCGAAGTCAACCACCCCAAAACGTTCTGGGTCGTTGACATGGTAGCCAAACACGGTGGCACCTGCGGTCTTCTTAGCCGCCGTCTGAACGAGCTCAGAAAGGCCGGCACCGTAATAGATGTTATCTCCTAAAATCAGGGCAACTGAATCGTCACCAATGAAGTCCGCGCCGAGGATGAAGGCCTCCGCCAGGCCGTTAGGTTTCTCTTGCACCTTGTAAGTGAAGTGCAGACCAAGGTCTGAGCCGTCACCCAAGAGTTCCTTAAATAAGGGGGTGTATTCGGGAGTCGAGATAACCAAGATGTCACGAATTCCCGCCAGCATTAAGGTTGACAATGGGTAATAAACCATTGGCTTATCGTATACTGGAATCAACTGCTTAGATATTCCCCGCGTGATTGGGTACAGGCGGGTACCAGACCCACCAGCTAAAATAATTCCTTTCATAGTGGCCTCCTTAAATGCCAAAATCCAAGTTACATTTTATCACACTTAGCAAGGGCCCGCGGTTAAATTATTAATAAAAAGGAAGAGTGGCTTTGCTGCCATTCTTCCTTTTTATAATTAACGAATTGTGACCTTAACTGGGTTGAACCAGTAGTCAACACGATTACCTTCACCGTTCTTAGCATCACTGTACCGGGAGATAATTTGGATTTCATGACCGTTTAGTGAAGGGTCAAGGGTGGTTATCAGGTCAAAGCCAGATTGAGCATCGTTATAGATGTTGGGGCAAGCATTTTGGACATCATTACGCGACAATGATTCAACCATCTGGCGCTTAACTTCTTGGTGAGTGGTTGCGTCGTAAATAATGATAAAGTGATATGGCTTTGCGATGCTCTGATCAGCGGCGTGCCAACCAGCAACGTGAAGCTGGTTTCCATTAACAGTGAGTGAATCTAAGTATGCACGATTCTCACTGAAGGTCTTCGGAGCGAACCAATAGTCAACGTTGTTTCCTTCACCATTTTGTGAGTCACTGTAACGGGAAATCACCTGAATCTGGTCACCTGCTAAAGCTGGGTTAAAGTTTAGCTTCAAGCTAAAGCCAGACTTATTGGCACCGTAAATATTGTAAGCCTTGGCAACATCGTCCCGCGAACCACTTTCAACAAGAAAACGACCTAATTCAACCTGCTTTGAACCATCAAAAATAATGATAAAGTGATACTTTTTATTTAGGCTAGCATCAGCAGCATGCCAACCCGCAATGTTAATTGTCCCCGTCTTAGCATCTAGACTCATATTATCAAGGCATCCAGTATTAGCATTTAAGGAAATCGGGTTAAAGTAAATATCCTTACCACCGTTTGGCTCTCCATTAGTGTTGTAAGTGTAACGGGATACAACTTGAATATTCTTACCCGCAAAGGTTGAAGAGTAAGGAATGTTGATGTTAAAGCCACCCCAACCAGAAATGTCAGCATTAGGGTATGCATTTTGAACGTCCTGACGGTAATAACCAGAAACTTCTGTCCGGTACAATTCTTTGCCAGTACTACCATCTAAAAGAATGATAAAGTGATGCATCTTACTATTATAGGAGTCAGATGCATGCCAGCCCTGAATATTAATCTGGTTACCGATCACTGACAGGTTATCGATATGACCAGTGTTAATTTCCGCAACTTCACGATCCCAGGCAGTCAGACCATAACGCTCAATTACAGCGTTAAGACTGGAAGCATAGTAAGGATCAGTTGCGTACCCGTCGGCTTGAATTAAACGGGTAACAGTCCGGTAGTCAGTCTGCCATAAGAGGTTGTGGTAACGACTGTTAACGGCCAGGAAACGACCGTGGTCTTGGACAGACTCATTATTATTGGCATATGCCCGGAAGGCATCATTGATGTAGAAACTCCGTCCCCCGTAAACTTCTCGCGTTGGCATCGTAATGGAATGGCCATTATAGGAACCCTTAATGCCAAACAGGTTGTGTCCCTGGGTGGCCAGGCCGGATTGGCCCCAGCCACTTTCCAGGATGGCCTGGGCAGCGGTAACGGATGGCAGGACACCATATTGACGCCAACCGTTCAGAGCCCCATCATGGATACTGTTTAAGAAGTTGATGTCCCAACTGGAAAGCCCAGCAGTGTTCAACGAAGCAGCTCCATTGGTTCCATTGGTTCCATTTGAAGACGAAACCGGGGTTGCGGTTACGTTGTACTGATTAGTAGAGAAGCCCGGATTAGTATCAATTACTGGCTTACTATTGGCTTGTTGAACGTCCTGATCGTTCAAGCTTACGCCATCATTTGCACCAGCAACCGCCGTCTGCGTGTTTGCTTGGGTAGCGTCTTGCTGGTTATCCGTACTTTGATTTAAGCTTTGGTAATTAGTATTTTGACTAGTCGTATTGACGTTGGTAGTTAAAGCTACCTGTTGGTCAGCACTAGTAGTTGTTTGAGTGCTATCAGCTTGCGCATCGGCTTGGAAAAACATTAAGGATGCACCGAAAGTAAATAAAACAGGTAAAACGATTTTAATTTTTGATTGTTTCTTGTTCTTCATTGTGTATTAATATTCCCTCAAATCTAACTAATAATTTAACTTAAACACCATGAATATACTAACATTCTTAAATTACAGCCAAGTTACAAGAAGTTTATAAAAAGAACCGATAATGAAATAAAAGGCCCTCGCAAGGCACACTCGGATTGCAAAGGCCTAAGAAATATTAAATTTAGTAACTTAATGCCCGTTGACGGTCAGCATTCCAGTGGGAATAAAATTCACCATAGGACATTGCTTCCTTCCGACCGGTCCACGGGTTATTGTAGTCGAACCCGTTAGCGTTATAACCAGTCAAAGTAATGGCGTGGTTGACAAAGCCGTTCATGTTGGCCATCCAAACAACAACCAAGTGCCCTTCCCGCAGCTTTTCTTGAATTGCTTGCAGGCTGGTCCCGGTCATCACCTGACTGTGGCCCACGTAATGGTTAACCACCGGGGCAACCCCCGTTGGGAAGACCCACCAACCACTTGGGCTGAACGGATTACCGACGAAGCCGAAATCACCATTGCTGCTTCGTGGCATTTCGTTTGCCAATTGGATCTTATTTACGTTGTAACCGGCGTAACGGAGCATCATCGTAACCGCTGTGATTTCACACCCTGTCGGTAGCTCAGGGAGTTGGCAAATAACTTCGGCGTTATTGAATACTCCCACGATGTTCCCCATTGCGTCATAGTAAAGTGTCTTAAGGCCACTCGTTTGGGCACCGGAGTTAATGGAGACGTTGCCAGAATAATAATCAACGTAATTCCCATTACCGTTAACATCATCAGTTAGCCGGTCAATAATCCGGACAACCTTATGCTGGACGCTATCCGGCAGGGCAAACGCCAGTTGGAAGCCGGAGTGGTCACTGTTCAGGATGTAACCAACCGCATTTCCAACGTCCGGCCGGGCCCGGTTGACATCTTGCACCTGGTGACGGGTCAATTCATGACCGTTTTGGTCCAGGAAGATCAGCCACTGATAAGGTCTGCTTGCGGAGACGTTACTTGCGTGCCAACCACTTACGTAGATATTACTACCGTTAACCGTTACCTGGTCGAAGGCTCCCTGGTTGCTTGCGTAAGCGGGTGTCCACTGGTCATCCTTATTGCCTTCCCCCTTACTACCATCGCTTGAGAAGCGCAGAACAATTTGCATGTTTTGAGTGATGGTGGTTGGATCAAGCTTAACAAGAGTATTAAAGCCACTCTTCTTACTGTTATAGATTCCACTGTACACCTTGGCAACGTCTGGCCGGTCGTTCAAGGTCAACTGCTGACGGGTAATCTCCCGGTTACCATTTAAGACGATGATGTAAGGGTGACTATCCGAGCCAGAATAGTCACTGACCATCCAGCCGCTAATCTGCAACCCCTCCTTGGTCATCTTCTGATTATCAATGTAGTAGTGGTGCTGGTTTAAGACCTTCGGAGCGGACCAGAAGTCAACGTACTTTCCGTCCCCACCGTTGCCCTTGTCACTAGTAGAGTAACGACTAACAATTGAGTAAGAGTGCCCGCCAACCAGTGCGTTCTGCAGGCTAAAATTTCCCGTGAAGCCAGAGTTCTTGGCAGTTTTCACGTTTGGAAAGGCCCTGGCAACGTCCTCACGAGTAACCTGCTTGGCGTTTGTTACTGCAACCTGACTATTAGTTGTGTTATCAAACAAGATCAGGAAATGGTTATCTTCAAATTGGGAAACATCATTGGCGTGCCAACCAGTGACAACCACCCGGCCACTGCTTAAGTCCCAGCTGTCTATGGAACCCTGGTTAGAGAAGTTGCCGGTCGTGATCGGAGCAAAGTAGTAATCAATAAAGTCACTGTTGCCATCGGCGGAACTGGTGTAGCGACTCAGAACCTGGAGCTGGTCGTTGAAGTTGAGGTTATCCATGGCAAAGGCAATCGTGAAACCAGACTGACCAGCCTTGTCAACTCCTGGGTAAACCCGGGCAACGTCAGGACGACTAACCGACCTAACTAACTGCCGCCCCACTTCTTTACCAGTTGTCTGGTCGAGGATAATGATGTAGTGGTTAGCCTTGTTGGCGGCCAGGTTAGTGGCGTGCCAGCCAGACAGTACCAACTTATTATCCTTGACTGTCGCACCATCCAAGTTCCCGTAGTTATTATGGTCAATGGTAAGTGGTGCGAACCAGTAGTCAACACTATCACCATTCCCCTGCTTGTCAGCCGTGTAACGGCTGATCAATTGGACGTTATTTGTGGTTGGCAGGACCTTTGAAAGGTCAAACTGAACTGCAAAGCCCGACTTTCCTGCCCCAGCCACGTTATGCTGTTGCTGAACATCCGGCCGACTAATCGCTTGTTCCGTAATGTTCTGCCGACCAATCTCGCGGTGGTTAGTTTGGTCATAAGCAATGATGTAGTGGTAAGGACGGCTAGCTGAACCATTGGTGGCATGCCAGCCACGGGCAACTAACTGTCCCTGGTCGTTCACCGCCTGACTGTCCATATTAGCGTAGTTGCCCTGATCATTTTGATTCACGTTACTCGTTACCTGGTCAGTATTCGCTGCCACTGCCGCTGTGGTTGTAGCGCTTGCCTGCATTCCCTGTTGCACCGCGTCAGTAGGTTCCGTTACTGTTGCCGTTTGATCCGGTGCCGTGACGTCAGCTTGACCATTCACCTGTGATAACCACAAAGCGAAGCCGCAACTGGTCATTGCCAGTGTCGTCATTGCCACGTGCTTTGCATGACTAAAATCAATAACCTTCATGAAAATTTTCTCCCCCTAGAAAAAGAGGCCGGGTAACTATACCCGACCTCAAAGACTTATTTAACCATTTAGACCGTTCCGGATAATTTCAAGTGGGTTCAGCCAAGTTCCATTATTATTAAAGGAGTTGGCCAAATCATAGTTGAAGTTGTGGTTCTTGGTAATTCCAATGTGAACGTGCGATGTGTCCCGGGTCCCAATAACGTCACCAACATTGATCTGTTGACCTGGGGTAACATTAATGTCGCCACGACTAGCAAACGCTTCTTGGTAAACAATCAGGTAGTCACCAGTATCTTCCAGAACGTACCAGTCCAAACCGGCAGTGTAACCAACACTAACAATCTTACCAGAATGGATGGCTTGAACGTGGGCACCAGGGTGGTCGTAAGAACCAAAGTCAAGACCATCGTGGAAACCGTTTTGACGGAATTCACCACCAGGGTTAACACCGAATAACTGAGCACCGGAGAAGTGACCTTCACCAACCGCTGGGAATGGCCAGGCCCACTTATCAGCATGGATAGAGACTGGTTGTGATTCAACGTCAACGTAATCACTATTACCGTTTACGTCACTGGTAATCCGGTGGATGACCCGGACAGTGTGGTGATCAAGGCTCGATGGAATATTGAAGTAAAGTTGGTAACCAGATTTACCGCTATTGATGATTGCTGGTTCCACACTGGCAACGTCAGGACGACTCCGGTTGATGTCTAGTACCTGTTGTCGGTACAGTTCCTTACCACTTTCCGCATCAACGAAAATCAGGTACTGGTAAGGCTTGTTAGCGGACTGATCACTTGCATGCCATCCACTGACGTAAATACCGTTATCACTGACAGTAATTTGGTCAAATGAACCAGCATTGGTTGCATAGGTACTGCTGTACTGGTCATCGTAATCACTGTTACCGTCTTCAGAGCCAGAGAACCGCATCAAGACCTGCAGGTTCCCGGTAGCCTGGGCGGGATCAAACTTGACAGTGGTGTTAAAGCCACTGTTCAAACTGTTGAAGATGCTTGCATTGGCCTTGGCAACGTCGGTCCGATTGTACAACTCAACCTTTTGACGACCAATTTCCTTACCATTTGATAATACAATGATGTAGGCATTGTTGCGGTTAAGAGAGAAGTCACTAGCCATCCAGCCCGTAACGTGCAAACCTTCACTGGTCATTTCAACGCCATCTAAGCTATATTCATGCTTATTAAATGACGGTAAGCTGAACCACTTATCAGTGTACTGACCATCACCACCGTTGCCATTAGCACTCGTTGAGTAACGACTTACCAATGAGTATGAGTGACCAGGTGTCAGGTTCAATTCGTTAAGGTTAAAGCTGGTACGAAAGCCTGAACTAGCAGCTGTATTAATGGATGGGTAAGCCTTAGCAACATCGGAACGACTAGTTGTAGCAGACTTAACTGCCGTAACCTGTTTATTGGCCGTATTATCAAACAGAATCAAATAGTGGTTGCTCTCCAGTTTGGAAATATCATCAGCGTGCCAGCCAGCAACAATTAACTGCTGACCATTACTGATGTCAATACCATCCAAGTTCCCTTGATTAGTGTAATTACCATTAGTGATTGGTGTGAAGTAGTAGTTAACAGCATCGGTAAGTTGTGCATTAGCGTCAGCGCTGTAGCTACTAATAATTTGCAGTTGATGATTTAAGTTGAGCTTACTCAAGTCAAAACTGACATTAAAGCCAGATTGATCGGCATTATCAACATCAGGATAAACCTTAGCAAGATCAGGCCGACTAACTGCCTTGACTGTTTGACTAGCAACGACTTGCTTGGTTGTCCGGTCGTATACCGAAATGGTGTGGTATGGCTTGTTAGCAGCCAGGTTAGTAGCGTTCCAGCCAGAAACCTGTAACTGATTATTATTCACCGTCACACTATCAAGGTAAGCATGATTTTCCTTATCAAAGGTAATCGGGGCAAACCAAAAATCGGTGTAGTTTGAATTACCAGAGGCAGAGGCACTGTAACGGCTGATAAAGCTAATTGAATCCGCATTAGCCAGGGCATCCGCAGAAAGCTTTAAATTAACGTTAAAACCGGACTGAGCAGCCCCGTAAACGTTATGAGCCTTTTGAATATCAGGCCGACTAACTGGATTGGTAACCTGAGTCCGAGCAATTTCAGACTTAGTGGTGTTGTCGTAAGCAATGATGTAATGGTATGGCTTGCCTTCTGAAGAGTTAGTGGCGTTCCAACCACTAACTTGTGGTTGACCATTATCGCTTAACTTAACGGAATCCAGGTAAGCATAGTTTCCCTTGTCATTTTGGTTATAATTAGTTTGTTCGCTATTGTCAGCAGTTGCTGCAGTAGCGGCAGCGTTAGCAGTAGTTGTCGTTGCTGAAGCAGCATTAGCAGTTGCCGTAGTTGCAGCACTACTTTGAGAATCAGCAGCAGAAGTTGTTGCTGAAGCATCGCTGTTTGTTAAAGCAGTATTATTATCATTTGAAGTGCCATTAGCACTAGTGTTATTAACTGTTGCCGTCGTCTGGGCATCAGTTTGGGCTTGGTTAGTAGTATCAATCTGATTAGCAGAAACCTTACCGTGCATTAAGAAAAGTGCACTTCCGCAAACGGTGATTGTTGGTAAAATTTTGCTTTTGAAATTCTTAAGGTTAAAAATAATGTTTTCCTCCAAATGTCAAACTTAGGTTGACTTATTAACACTAATAATAAAGATATACGTCCACGATCCAGATTGCAAATTTTAATAAAAAAACTAAAAGCAGCGATAAAGGCCTAAATACCAGGCTTTTATCGCTGCTTTGCTAAATTTGAGTCAATATATTTTAAAATTCTTGTAACACAGCAGAAATATTTACTTCTTGCTAGTACGCTTCTTTAGTAACTTTTGCGCCTCATCAAGAATAGAAGCTCTTGTGATAATGAGTCCCAACAAATAGAGTCCTGCACCAACCACAACTTCCAGGACAAGGTTGGAAACGGTCATATTAATTGTCAGACAAATGCGGTTGACCACAATGTACATGATAAGACCACATAAAAAGTATTTCCACTGTTCGCCAAACAGCCGGCGGCGACTAATGGTATGCCTAATCATTACCAGTTGACTTGCCGTCACCAATAATTCTGAACCAACGGTAGCTACCGCTGCTCCGTTGGCCCCCCACCCTTCAATTAAGAAAAGGTTAAAGATAACGTTACTAACCGCTCCAATAGTAACTGACGTTGTATATTCCTTAACACGGTTGACCGGCATTAAGTACTGGGTGCCAGTAACATTACTCCAGGCTATCAACACGATAATCGGCGCCTCAAGAAACATGATTCTACCAGCGGGAATAAAGTCACCCCCGAGAAACCACGGTGCGAACCGTTCCGAGATGGCCATTAAGCCAAACATCATCGGAACGGAGATGGCGGACACAAAGTTAAAGGAAGAATACAGGCTAGAACGAACGCCCTTTACATCTCCCTTAGCAAACTTATTAGCAACGTGGGGTAACATTACTGTCCCCGTTGCGGTGACAACAGCTAAGACGAATTTAACAATCTTATCCGCCTGACCAAAGTTTCCTAAAGCAGTCTGAGTTGACATTCTCCCTAGCATCAGCCGGTTTAGGACTAGGTAAACCTGTGTCGTAATTGTTGGAATAAACAGCAGGAGCGCTGGGTAGAAGTGTTTAAATGGGTGCCACTTGCTAATGCTTACCCAGACAATATTACCCTTGAGATACGGCCAGAGAGTAATGTTCCCCACTAATTGCGTTAGACCCAAGATTGCGATGTACTTCCAGAGGTCATTAACATTTTTAACAACCGTAAAGATCAAGACTAGAGATACTAATCGAACCAGGGTATTTCGAAGGACTGTAACCTTAAAATTCTCAAGTCCCATAAAGTACCAGGAAACATCAAGGCCAGTAGCAATAATCCAAATTCCTTGCAAAAGGAAGTAGTACTTAAAGGTCGTACTGAAAAGAAAGACTGCCGCCAGGTAGGCAACCAGCGATGCGGAAATTGTCAGCACCTGAAGGGACTCGACACCCCAAAAAGTCCGCGATCGCTCATACAGGTCATCACGGTGGTAGGCAACTTCGCGGTTACCATAAAGGGTAATCCCCATCTGTCCCATGAGGTAGAAAAAGGTAACCCAGCTGTTGGTATACTCATTAATTCCAACATCATGAGCTCCTAAAACACGCGAAATATAAGGAACCGTAATTAATGGAATTAACATATTCAGGATTTGATATCCTGCATTATATAGATAATTCTTAATTACCTTCATAGCTTAATTATCAAACTCCTTAGACACGGTCTTTAGGGCGGCCGCAATCACTTGGTCCATGTTGTAGTAACGGTACTGACCAAGCCGACCACCAAAGATAACGTTAGGCTCTTTCTTAGCAAGCTCTTGGTACTTTGCGTAGAGTTGGTTATTCCGCTGGTTGTTAACCGGGTAGTATGGTTCATCCCCCCGGTGCCAATCTGCAGGATATTCACGAGTGACAATTGTCTTATCCTTATCACCCTTACCAAATTCAAAGTGCTTATGTTCAATCACCCGGGTATATGGTGTCTCCGCATCCGTGTAGTTAACAACCGCATTTCCTTGGTAGTTACCAACGTTCTTTTCTTCCGTTTCAAAGCGCAGGCTCCGGTATTCCAATTCACCAAGCTGGTAGTCGAAGAATTGGTCAATTGTCCCGGTGAAGACAATCCGTGGGTAATCTTTCAGGTACTCATCCTTCTTGGCAAAGAAATCAACATTAGTTTCAACGTCAATCAGATCACTATCCAGCATTTTTTCGACAATTTGTGTGTAACCACCAATTGGAATACCTTGGTAATCATCATTGAAGTAATTGTTATCATAAGTCAGACGAACTGGCAAACGCCGAATGATGAAAGCTGGCAGGTCAGTGGCTTTCTGTCCCCACTGTTTCTCGGTGTAACCCTTGATTAGTTTTTCGTAGATGTCACGGCCAATCAAAGAAATGGCTTGTTCCTCAAGATTCTGTGGTTCCTTACCCGCCATTTCTTGCCGTTGCTCATTAATCTTGGCTAGGGCCTCGTCAGGCGTCTTTACCCCCCACATCTTATTGAAGGTGTTCATGTTGAAAGGCAGGTTGTAGATTTCACCCTTGTAATTAGCAATCGGGCTGTTAGTGTAGCGATTAAAGTCCGCAAATTGGTTAACATAGTCCCAAACCCGCTTGTTAGAAGTATGAAAAATGTGAGCGCCATATTGGTGAACCTGGATGCCGTCCACTTCCTTGGTATAAATATTTCCCGCAACATGGGGACGCTTGTCAATTACCTTGACATGCTTGCCACGTTCGGCAGCCTCGTAAGCAAAGGTTGCACCGAACAAGCCAGCACCAACAACTAGATAATCATATTTTTTCATGATAAATTCCCTTCAATTATTTCAGTTTTATACAAGTATTTTACTATTGTTTTAAATATCAGCAACTCCCCTTGTTTTCATTGATGGTCAAAGAGGTTAGTGTTAAAATGCATATTGATTTGTGTCACATGTGTTTTTAATCAATTAACATTGTGGACGGATATTTCTTACAAATGCTATAATTATACTATTAAACATATCAATAGTATAGTTTGCAAATTAAAAATATAGGAGAGACATCTTAACATGAAAAAATTACAACGCTTTGTTTGCTCTGGAATTTTAGTTCTGACATTAGCGTTCGGACTAGCTGGTTGCGGATCCAACCATAACTCTTCTAAGTCGGCAACCTCAAAAGACCGGGTAACTAAGGTTACAAAGCATAAGAAGAGCCACGAGAATAAGAAGCAATCCTCTTCAAAGGCTACTAACAAGAAGTCATCAAGCTCAAGTGATAGCCAATCAGAAGAAGATAGTAGTTCATCAAGCGCTGCAAATAGTAGCGTAACGACTAATAAGAGTAGCAACAGTGTTGCCATTGAAAGTTCATCAATTACTAGTCACAAACAATTAGGCTTGAGTGATGTTGCCGTTTGGACTGACAAAAACGGTATTACTCACCACGTTGATAGTGATGGGATGGACCGGCAGACTTCACCTAACCAATCTGGTACAACCTACAAAGACTGGTCCGGCAGTTTACCAAGCAATGCGCAAATTGTTCATCAAAACTAATCCCAACAAAACATGAATATCAAAAACCAGAAATTAGGTCTTAAACGGCTTAATTTCTGGTTTTTACTTTATCACTAGGCTTCCTGAATTATTCATAGTTCATTAAAAGCCCGTCAGTTTTCGTATTTTTTCGAAA
>NZ_AZGM01000054.1 GCF_001435935.1 Limosilactobacillus panis DSM 6035 | reverse complement strand
TTTTAGCATCAACTAATACCAAACTGACACCCCAACAGATCATCCAATTATATAGTTGGCGGTGGTCAATTGAAACTTATTTCAAGACTGCCAAACAATACTTGCGGCTTAATAAATCACAAATTCAAAGTTATGATGGCCAAGTTGTCCAAATTACTGTCACGGCGATGACTTACCTTCTTTTAGCCTGGCAAGAGCGGCTTAATAAAGACGACCGGACACTTGGTGACTTATTCTATCTGATGAATGATAGCTTGCCAGAAGTTAAATTTATTGAGGCATTGGTCTACCTATTGAAGACATTACAGTCACAGGAAGTAGACTTCATCGATCAAACAATTAATCAATTCATGGCTTATTTACCGCATAATGTTCAAACCATTCTTCAAGCAGCCGTTTGAAACTAATTTTATTAAAGAAAAGCCAGAGTTGGTATGGGCTTTAGCCCTTTTGAGTGCTTTCAAGTTTTAGGAAAAGGCTAAAAGAAATTTAACAATAAGTTAAGCACACTTTTGTCAAACTTGTTTTCTTCATGACACATTATTGAAATTGTAAGGGAGTTAATAATGACTATTCGTAAAACAGATCGACGGACACTATATACTATCCAGGTTATTAAAAAAGCGTTTCTTAATCTAATCAATAATCATAACTATTCCCAGCTCTCTGTCGCACAAATATGTCGAAAAGCGGGAATTACCCGGTCGACCTTTTACCTTCACTTTAATAATTTGTCTGCGCTCCTAAATAGCGTCCTTGACGACGCGTTAATGATTTCGGATCACCCTAATAGCAATCTTACATTAGCTAGTAATATAACAGTTGATTTTTTGAAGAAAAATGAATCTCTACTACCTACCTGCCAGCGAATCGCTGACTCACCACAGTACCGCTCGTTACTCATGGATCCCGACCTTAGTGAATACATCATTGGACGAATTGCTAATTATGAAGGTGGACGAATGGTTCCGCAAATTATGAAACGTACTGGTCTTGGCAACAAAGACGCAAAGACCCTGTTTTTATATTTTCTTCATGGTTCATTTGCCATTAATAAGCGTCATCATTTTACTAAGGATGATGAATGGTATCATGAGGTTAAAATGCTTAACCAATTTATTAATGCTGGTTACAAATCCTTTACCCATAATAAATAGTGCGGAAGACTAAAGAAAATTACTTTAATCTTTCGCACTATTGTACTAATTTCAGGGTAATTATTTATTTAATTTTTCGTTCCCCCATTAAGGGCCGCCCGTTTTCGTAAATACCGCCAAACTTGTGGGCGATAACGCCGCAGAGCAAATAAGAGTACTAAATAAATGACAATACACAGAGCGATCCAAATTGGATTTCGCGAAATAAAGGCCGCAAACACGAGGGCGTTAAGTGGCCGTGCCATCAAATTAAAACTAGTTACTAAAACTATTCCAGCAGGGATAGCAGCGCCATAATGAGTAATCGCACCGGTGTAAATATGACCAAGCCAACTAGAACAGTATAAGCCGATACTGAACCAGACAATTCCGTTGGCAATTACTTTTAAAATGTTACCATTAGTAATCGCAACAATTGATTCAATCATGAACGGTAGCGCAATTAAGTCGACAACCGGGAGGGACCTATTACCGGGCAAAATAAAGGCAATGGCGACCATAATTGGAATTAGGATCACTCCGGCGATAATCGTTGCCGGTTCGCCATAACCGACACCGTCATCAACTGCTAAAAACCACCGTTTACGATCATCGACTGGATCAGCACTTCCTTTTTTATCATTTTCCTTTTTGAGCCGTTGTTGATCGATACTTTCAGCTAACGGTTTAAAGGCTTGTGCAAAAACGTCGGTCACAAGGGGGAAAATAGTCATCACGGCAGATAATTGAATGGCAAACCTCAAAATCTGTCCCCAAGCAGTATAGCTAGCAAGACGGGGTAAATTAGCTAAAATACCAATAAGTAAGCCAAGGAGGGCTCCCAATGAAGTTGGCTCCCCTAAAAGCCCCAGCCGCTGTTGCAGGTGTTGCGGTGTTGACTTAATCCGGTTCAATTTTAATATATTCCAAAGCGGGTCCAAGATGATTGCAGGAATAGTTTGGACAATATTTTGCGCGGCGCAAACTGTTGCATTATTAATTTTGTAATATGAAGACCAACGATCTGCTTGAACTTCGGCAAGGAGCAAGGTATATAGCAAAATAAAGAATGAAAGGCCGATTGATAACCAGTAGTTATCAGTAACATAGTACGCTAATGTCCCCCAAATCATGAAGCCAAAGTTATTCCATAAGTTGGAAGGCATGAAGACCTTCGTGACCCCTACAGCAAACAGGATAAATTCGGCGATTAAGCCAAAAACAAAGAAGGAAAGGCCCACCGATGAACCAAAACTAGCCAGTGCACCAGCTTGCCAGCCGATATCTACCACTGGTAACTTAATTTCTGAGTTATTAACCATTTGATGAATCATTTTCGTAACAACGGGCGTGAACATTCCAATAATCCAAGAAAATCCGGTTAAACCGACCCCAGCGTAAATACCGGAAAGGAGGGCCTTTTTAAAAGGCAACCTTAAAAGTAGAGCGATAATAAAAATCATTATTGGCACAACGATTGTCGCACCAAAGGCATTAAAAAAATGGTCAACAAATTCTAGCAAGTCCATCACCATCACTTTCCATGAATTGCTTATAATCTAACAAAAACGCTGTAAGGGTTCAATTTATGAACATCAGAGCGCCCTTGCCCTGACTAATATAGGTCCACTGATACGGTAAGGATCAGCTATTGATATAAATATCAACCCTCTTTGCACCCAAAATATCCCAACCGTTAGCTAACTGACATCGGCGGCCCAACTAGGGTATAATATTATCTCAGGAGAAGAGGAATTTACATATGAAAATGCGAAGAATTGATCATATCGTTTTGACAGTTAGTGACCTTGAAGAATCGATGCGCTTTTATCACGAAGTTTTTGATATGCCCGTTATTGATAAGCAAAGCAACGACCACCTAATTACCCTTCGCTGTGGTCACCAACTGATTCGCTTACAAAAGGGTGACCGGCCAACAAACTTAAAAGCAGCCAAACCGGCAATTGGTGCTGCCGATTTTTGCATTGTTGCCGGTGACAAGTTAAACGATATTATTCATCACCTGAAAAGTTACTATATTGATGTAATTGAGGGCCCGGTTGAAAAGCACGGTTCCGAAGGAGCGATGACCTCAATCTATGTTCACGACCCCGATAACAACTTAATTGAAATTGCGGTCTACAAGAACAAATAGCAATAAAGCGGCTTGAACACTGAGTAATCAGTCATCAAGTCGCTTTATTAATATAAAATTACTCCTATTATTAGTAATACGATAAGCAGAATCATGGTTGCAAAGTAGCGATGATCACGGATATTACCGAGGTAATCACGAATGGTTGTTAATGGTAAATACGGCCATGGTGTTGTCGCCCCAGTAAAATTAAAGTGCAGGCCGAGCCGATGGCCATAGCTCTTTGCCCGTAAAACATGAAATGAACTAGTAACAACTACCACTTGTGGCATAGCCGCCCCTGTCCATTTTTTATTAATAATCTTCGCACAATTCCGTAAATTTTGCCATGTGTTAAGGGCAGCTTCTTCGCAGATAATCTGTTTCGATGGAATACCACGCTTCCGTAAATAGGCTGCCATCGCAACAGCTTCGGAAATCTCATCCTGGTGAACCCGTCCACCAGTTACAATTACTTTGGCAGTTGAATTAGAATGCCAAAGTAAATAAGCACGCTCAAGCCGCGCTGCTAGTACTGGTGGGACCCTCCCCTTATTCAATCCGGCCCCTAACACGACTAAAAAATCAAAATTTACTGGTAACCGTTGGTAGTGCCATGACCATGAAATCAGAATGAAAATAACTAAGCCAGCCGTTATGAGCGTGTCGGTACCAAATGATAGTAGCCAAGCCAGGTTGCCTAACCAGCTTAATTCTTGCTGATTAACCAAGAATAAGGCAGGGAGACATACCATGATATTGACGACCATCAAGAAGGTTATCCAGAAGTTGTACCGTAAGATTGTCTGCTGGTTATCAAAGTGACGAACTAACACCAAAAAGATAGTAGTTCCCCAGACAAAGGCGGTCATTAATGCAATCAAAATAACTTCCATATCGTTATTCATAAGTGATCGCCACGCCTACTTATTCTGGTTGCGCCAGCGCCGAAAACGATGGACCAATTCGCTAACGAGCAAGATAATGATGACGGCAATCGATATCGCGTACCCCGTTACACCTAGATGGTAGATATGGGGATGTTGCGTACTGTTTTCTACCAGCAAAGACGACCCTAAAATGACCGCTGCTAAGATAATGACGACCAGGAAGCGGTTAGTAATTCGTTCGACCTGTTTGAGAAGCTTTGACTGTTCTTTATACCGTAACTTAATTTCAATGTCTCCGTTGCTAAAGGCTTCTAGTGCCGTATCAATCTTTTCTGGCAATTTATTTATTGATTGCAAAGTGGCAATACTTTGAAAAATGCTATCGTCCACTAGATTACGCGCATTAAGCTTACGCTTTAAATAAGCAATGCCAAATGGTCGGGCAACTGCCATCATTGAAATATCAGGATCCAATTTAGCTACCGTGGACTCTAACGTCCCAAAAGCTTTAATTAGCAGGGTCACTTCGGGTTTGATTTGTAAATTATTTTTCTGACATAGTTGAATAATCCGGTAAAGCATGTTAGCAAAGTCAATCTGCCCGACACCTTCCGCAAGATAAGGACGGAGGAATTTTGCTAGCTGCCTGGTAAACTGGTTTTCATTCAAATCCCCAGTCTGGTTACAAATCCCTAAAACAGCCCGCGCGATGCGGTTATTATTCTTAGTTGTTAATGCAAGAATAACTTCCGCAATACCATCTGCCATCACCGGGGTTAACCGCCCCATCATCCCGAAGTCGAGATAAGTTAGTCGGTATGGTGGTAATTCCTCTAATTGGCGATACGAAACCTGACGGCTCCCTACTCGTTTATCAACCTTCCTGGTTATCTTTTGTTCACCACTTTGACCAGGACTAAATAAGATGTTTCCTGGATGTGGATCGGCATGGAAAAAGTGGTCAACAAAAACCTGCTTCATGAAGTTTCGCACGAGCGCCTCCGCAAGGTACCTATTGCGTTTAATAACTGCTTCATCATCGCTCTTTTTGAATAAAGTACGAATACTTTCTCCTGTCATCGTCTGATTTACCAGGACTTGTGGTGCACAGTCAGTCAGATAGACCTTAGGTACTTGAAAAATTCCATCCCCGTTATTCAGGTGGTAAAACTCGGCCCCATTTTGCGCCTCTTTAAGGGTGTCAATTTCACTAAGAAGAGACCGGCTGAGTTCATCTAGCGTCTTGTCCAGGTCTACCACCATTTTCCCGGTGGGCACATACTTTAATAATTTAATTGCCTGCCGTAACAATGCCAAATCAGTGTTAACTAACTGGGTAACCGTTGGGTGTTGGACCTTAACGACCACAGCCGTCCCATCAAATAATGTCGCGTGATGAACCTGGCCGATTGATGCTGAGGCAAAGGGGTGGCGGTCGAAATTAACGAAGGTTGTGGCGATTTTCTTCCCGGTTGCCGCCTCAAAGGTATGCTCAACGCTACTAAAGGGGTCCGCGGTGACCTGATCCTGCAGTTTCCGTAAAGCTTTAACGTATTCAGGGGAAACTAAGTCTGGTCGTGTCGACAGAATTTGCCCCAACTTGACAAAGGTTGGACCCAGCTCCTGCAAGGCAGCACAGATTGCTTCTGGATTTCCCTGCCGATAAAAGTTAGACAAAAAGTGGTACTTTCGCATCACTGCCACAATTTCTTTTAACCGGGTCGTTTTTTTAACTGCCTCGTGCTGATTTCCCATTAAATTCACCCCATTAATGTAATTAAACTAATTTTACCGCACTTTTTTACTAAATAGTTGGTCACCTAAAAAGTGAATTGATACAATAGATATGAAAATAGAAATGAAAGCCTAGGTGAAGTTTGTAATATGGATGCACTATGGTCATCTTATTGGTTTAGATTAGTTGTTATTATATTGATTCTTCTTCTTGCGGCCCTCTTCACGCTGCTAGAATACTCAGTTGTTAAGGTTCGGCCCAGCGAACTAGCCGAACTCCGCCAGACACGGAAAGTCAAGCGAGCAATTCACATGGTCAATAACCTGAACGAGTACCTATCAACTGCCCAGGTTGGTGTTACCATGACGTCGCTGATTTTAGGGTGGATTGGTGATGAGTTCATTACCGACTTACTTATGAAGATTCACTTGATTCCCGAAAGCGTGTTGAAACCACTGGCACCAGTTATCGGTGTTCTGATCTTCACTTTCTTCCACGCCGTCTTTACTGATTTGGTTCCTAAGAACATGGCAATTGACTGCCCGGTACCGATCCTTTTAGCAATTGTTCACCCCGTTCAGTTCTTCCACACGATCTTTTACCCATTCGTATGGTTGTTCGCGGTGGCTGCTGCAGGGGTCACTAAGCTATTAGGATTTAACGTTCAGCCTGAAGAAGATACTTATTCGCAAAATGAAATTGTGACCCTTTCTCGTCAGTCTGAAAAGGCGGGTGAAATGGATAAAGAGGATGTTCTTTTCATGCAGCGAGCATTTGAAATGAATGATAAGGTTGCCGGAGATATCATGATTGACCGGACCCAGCTGGCCGTCATTGATATTCAAGCTTCAATTGAAGACGCCGCTAAGCTTTACTTTGAAAAGAAGTTTACCCGGGTCCCCGTTGTTGCGAATAATGATAAAGACCACATCTTAGGGTACATCTTCTCCTACGATGTGATGCGGCAAAACCAAATCAATCCCCAGCAGTCAATTCGAACAATTATGCGGCGAATCCCCATCGTTTATGAGAATGAACCCATCACCAGTGTCCTGCAAACCATGGTTAAGAAGCAGGTCCCAATCGTTGTTGTCCAGGATGAGTACGGTGGTACTTCTGGTATTATTACAGATAAGGATATTTATGAAGAACTCTTTGGTACCGTGGGCGAAGAAATTGACCATGCCACTTCTGACATGATTGAAAAGAAGGATCCCGATGCCAAAGGGAATCCAACCTATGAAGTATCTGGGAAGATGCCGCTTGACGACTTTGAACGATACTTCCACACTAAAATCGCTCAGTTTGAAAAGTCTGAAGTTACAACGTTGACCGGTTTCTTTTTGGAACGTCAGTATGATTTAAAGGTTGGTCAGCCGATTCGGGTGGACAACTTCTCCTTCACACCTTTAGACCTGCAAAACTCTTATGTTAAGAAGTTCAAGGTCGTTTATATAAAGCTGAAGAAAAAATCTCAGGCTGATGATGATAACGACGATCAGAAGAAAGAAGAAAAATAGCTTAAATACTAAAAGATCCGTAGCGCTCATTAAGTTGAACGCTGCGGATCTTTTATATTGCATTTTATTTTCAAATCAGGTGGACACCCTTATCAACATAAATAATGTCACCAACAACCCCCGTGGATAAATTACTCATCAAAAAGGCGCAAGCATCACCAATTTCTTCGAGGGTAACACTTTGGTTATCGACTGTCCGCTCTTTTGAAATCTTCAAAAGATTAGAATGACCACCAATCCCGGTGACCGCTAGTGTTTTCATTGCTCCAGCAGAAATAGCATTAACCCGGACGCCGTATTCACCCATATCCCGGGCCAAGTACCGGACATTGGCTTCCAGGGCCGCCTTGGCAACGCCCATTACATTGTAGCCCGGGATTGCCCGTTCTGAGCCAAAATATGTCAGAGTGACAATGCTAGCGGGGTCATTTAGGAGGTCTAAATCATGCGCACACTTTGCAACTGCCAGAAGTGAATATGCGGAAACATCCTGGGCAAGTGCGTAGCCCGCCCGCGTTGTTGAAAGGATTGAACCGTTCAACTCTTCCTTTTTGGCAAAGGCAATGGCGTGAACAATACCGTCAACTTTGCCAAAATCACTTTTGATTTTTTGAAAAGCAGTCGAAATACTGTCGTCGCTTGACACATCACATTCAATCAGGTGATCATCGTCATTGACTAGTCGACTAACGCTTTTCTTCATCCGTTCATTTTGGTAGGTATAAATGATTTTGGCTCCTTGCTTAGCCATTTCTTGGGCACATCCCCACGCAATTGAACGCCGGTTTGCAACCCCCATCACAATAATTTTCTTTTGATCTAAAATTCCCATTCTTTTTTCTCGCTCCTCTTAAAATTTCCGATACCGTTTTTGGCGCCTTTTCAAAAGCTCCGCACCAGAAAATTCATTCAACTTTTTTAACCGCTTAGAAAGGACATCGCGAATTTCAGCCGTAACTTGCTGGTGATCAGCTTGTTCGGGAATAATGCCTTCGATTACCCGCTTTCTTAAAAGGTCGCTAGGCGTCAGTTGCATAATTTCCGCTGCTTCGTCACTGCGACTACTATCTTTCCACAGGATTGAAGCAAAACCTTCTGGAGATAAAATCGAATAAGTGCTATTTTCTAGCATCCAGACCTCATCACCACAGGCCAACGCTAAAGCACCCCCACTACCGCCTTCACCAAAGATAACGGTGATGATGGGTGTTGGCAACTGACTAATCTGTAACAAGTTGTCCGCAATGGCGGCACCTTGTCCATCCTCTTCGGCTGATTGGCCAGGATAAGCACCCGGAGTGTTTACAAAAAAAAGAACCGGCCGGTGAAACTTGGCCGCCTGTTTAGCTAATCGTAATGCTTTACGATAACCACTAGGGGTGGGGCAACCGAAGTGGGTTGCGACCCGTTCTTCAATTGCTATTCCGCGGTCGGTGGCAATGACGGTTACCGGTTGATGAGCAAAAGTAGCTAGACCACCAACGATTGCCGGATCATCGCCGCCACAACGATCACCATGAAGTTGAATAAAATTAGGAAATAATTGCGTAATAAGTTCTTTTGTAGTGATTTTTTGCTTGCTCCGGGCAGCAGCAACCACTGCTGCTGCATTATTCTTCGTCATTTCTGCCACCTCCCAACTTTAGTAACCGGTATAATTCCGCTTTTTCATCTTCTCGTCGTACTATCCGGTCGATAAAACCGTGTTTGACCAAGTTCTCGGCATCCTGGAGGTCCTTAGGGATCTTTTGCTGAATGGTTTGTTCAATGACCCGGCGACCGGCAAAGCCAACTAGGGCATGGGGCTCAGCAATGGTAATATCACCTTGCATCGCGAAGCTAGCAGTAACCCCACCCGTCGTGGGATCCGTTAAAACCACAATGTACAAGAGTCCCGCCGCCGAATGTTGTGCCACCGCATTTGAAATCTTGGCCATTTGCATTAACGACATAATGCCTTCCTGCATCCGGGCACCACCAGAAGCCGTCCACAAAACGACGGGTAATCGTTGTGCCGTCGCACGTTCAAACATCCGGGTGATCTTTTCACCCGTTACCGTTCCTAAAGAACCCATGATAAAGGTAGGGTCCATTACGCCAAACGCAAAGTGCATATCTTTAATGCTTGCTTCTCCGGTCAAAACTGAATCGTTTAACCCCGTTTTGGTTTGGCAGGCCACCAGCTTCTTCTTGTAGCCTGGGAAACTTAGCGGATCGTCAGAAATCAGCCGCTCATCGAGGTCAGAAAAATGATCAACCGCCCATTTCAAACGCTGGTGCGCGCTGATTCGAAATCCATAGTGACAGGACGGGCAGGTCGCGTATTGGTCAATTTGCTTAGATAGGACCGTGGCCCCACACTTTGGGCACTTTCGCCAAAGGCCATTTGGTACCTTCGAGTCTGCTTGCTTATCAGCCTTCACATGCTGGGCCGATAGTGTGTTATCTTGCTCATAGAGTTTCATTATGTTCCTGCCCTCCTTTCCAACGTGGCATAAACGTCTTTTCTAAGTAGGTCGTGGTAAAGTGACCATCTAAAAATCCAGGATCATTAAGGATTGCTAAATGGAAGTTTTGGTTCGTATGAATTCCCATAATTACCATCTCGTTTAAAAGACGCTTTAATTTTTCAACTACTTCTTGCCGATTATGACCATGGGCGATCACCTTCGCAATCATGGAATCATAAAATGGCGTGACCGTTGTTCCCGGGTAAAGGGCCGTATCAATCCGCATCCCGAGGTTGCCCACTGGCAGGTAAAGGTAATTGACCTTCCCAGTTGAAGGCATGAAGTTTTTTGCCGGGTCTTCGGCATTAATCCGGCATTCAATTGCGACCCCGTTCAAACGGATATCATCCTGTTTAAATGGCAACGGCTGCCCGTCAGCAACTTTTAACTGTGCTTTAACAAGGTCAATTCCCGTAACCATTTCCGTAACGGTGTGCTCAACCTGAATCCGGGTGTTCATTTCCATAAAGTAAAAATGATGGTCCTTATCCATTAAGAATTCAAGCGTCCCCGTGTTCAAATAGTCAATAGCATTCACAGCCCGGAGAGCAATTTTACCAAGTGCGGCCCGCTGCTTTGGTGTAATCAGGCAGCAGGGGCTTTCTTCAAGGACCTTCTGCTTATTACGTTGCAATGAACAATCCCGTTCAGGAAAGTAAACCGCATAGCCAAACTGGTCCCGAAAGACCTGAACTTCGATGTGCTTAACGTCGGTCATGATCTTTTCCAAATACATCCGATCATCATTAAATGACAGGCGGGCCTCATTTTGAGCATCACTAAAGGACCGCTCCATCTGGTCAGGACTATCGACCCGGCGAATACCTTTTCCGCCACCCCCGGCAGCCGCTTTTAACAGGACCGGATAACCAATCTTCTTTGCAACCTGTTCCGCCGCCCGATAATCACGAATGTAACCGTCACTGCCAGGAATAACTGGAACACCACACTTCTTCATTTGGACACGGGCGTGCTCCTTATTCCCCATCAGGTCAATCGTCTCAGAACGCGGACCAATAAACGTGATGCCACATTCAGCACACATTTCTGCAAACTCGGCATTCTCAGAAAGAAAGCCAAAGCCAGGATGGATTGCCTCCGCACCGGTACCGACTGCAGCCGCCAAGACATTTTGCATATTTAAGTATGAATCCTGTGGCCGTGCCGTCCCGACACAAACCGCCTCATCTGCTAACTGAACATGGAGACTTTCCCGGTCAGCGGTTGAGTAAATTGCCACCGACTTTATTCCTAATTCCCGGAGTGAACGGATAATCCGCACAGCGATTTCACCCCGGTTAGCAACCAATACCTTCGAAAACATTCAACTCACCTAGCCAATCATAAAGGTCATTTCAGCGGTACATGCCCGTTTGCCATCTACCAAGGCGGTTCCTTTTCCTTCGCCGATATTGCCCCGAATTTTAGTTAGTTCAACCTTTAGCTGCATTGAGTCACCAGGGCGAACAACCTTCCGAAATTCAGCAGAATGAATTCCACCAAAATAGGCCGTCTTTCCCTTAAATTCGGGGGCAGACAGCAAAGCAACCGCACCGGTCTGCGCCAAAGATTCGACAATCAAAGCGCCAGGCAAAACCGGATTATTGGGGAAGTGACCATTAAATACTTCTTCATGAATAGTCACGTTTCGTCTCGCAACCGCCATTTTTCCAGGCTCTAATTCCTCAACGCGATCAATCAACAGCATTGGATAACGGTGCGGAATGATTTTTTGAATATCTGTTGAGTCTAAATTAACTTTAGCCATTAATTATTCTCCTTCCGAAATGGTAAACAATGACTGGTTAAATTCTACGAGGTCACAATTTTCAACGTCGATGGACTTAACCACACCGTCACGGTCACTTTTAACCTCGGTAATCATCTTCATCGCTTCAATCACACAAACCACGTCACCCTTGTGGACATGGTCACCGACTTTAACATAGGCTGGCTGGTCTGGCTTCGGCTGCAGGTAAACAGTTCCCACCAACGGTGCCTTGATTGCGCCGGTATTAGAATCAGTGGCTGGCTTTTCGGCAGCGCCGTTTTCATCACCAGCGTTAACCTGCTTTTCAACTTTAACGGGTGCCGATTGGTTATTCTTGCTTAGGTAAAGGTGGAAACCGTGGTCATCAATCTTAAGTTCCCGGGTTGAGGAATGCTCAAACCCGGTCATTAATTTTTGAATATCATCAAATTCCAAACAAGTTACCCCCATTTTCTAAAGGCTAAGACAGCATTATGGCCACCAAAGCCAAACGAATTGCTTAACGCGTACTTTGCCTCTGGTGCATCCTGGTTTTCCTTATTAACAAGGTTAACTGGACATTCTTCGTCTTGGTGGTCACAACCAATATTCATTGGCAGCTTACCCTTTTCAAGAGCAGCAACAGTAATTACCGCTTCAATTGCGCCCGCAGCACCCAAGAGGTGCCCAGTCATTCCCTTTGTCGAACTGACCAAAACGGAGTTGCCCTTGCCAAATACATGGTTAATAGCAAGAGCTTCACCACTATCGTTAGCATGTGTTGCGGTTCCGTGAGCGTTGATGTAATCAACTTCTTCCGGCTTAATATTAGCTTCATCGATTGCTTCTTGCATCGCCCGGGCAGCTCCTTTTCCATCCGGGTCAGGAGCAGTAATATGATAAGCATCCCCAGTAGCGCCATAACCGACAACTTCACCAAGAATCTTTGCTCCCCGCTTTTCGGCGTTTTCAAGGCTCTCCAAAATGAGGGCCCCCGCACCTTCACCAAGTACAAAGCCATTGCGGTCCCGGTCAAATGGCTTAGAGGCCTTCAATGGGTCTGTTGCGGTGGACAAGGCATTAAGGGCCGCAAAGCCAGCAATGCCGATTTCGTTAACAGAGGCTTCCGCCCCACCGGCAATCATTACCTGGGCCCGCCCTTCTTTAACTTGGCGAAATGCTTCGCCAATACTGTTAGTACCACTGGCACAGGCAGTGACGATCGAAGTGCAAATGTTTTGGGCATTAGCGCGAATCGCAATGTTACCAGCAGCCATGTTGGCGATTGCCATCGGCACAAACATTGGTGAGACCCGCTTAGGTCCCTTCTCGTGCATCTTAATAATCTGCTCTTGGATGGTGGTTAAACCGCCAATACCAGAGCCATAAATAACGCCAAGGTCTTCAGCGCGAGTATTGTCCGCATTAATCCCCGCCATTTTCAGCGCTTCAACTGCCGTTTGAACTGCGTACTGTGAATAAAGGTCCATTCGTCGTGCTGACTTCTTGCCGACAACTTCTTTCGGGTCAAAATTATCAACTTCACCGGCAACGGTAATCCCCGTCGGCGTTGCATCAAACTTACTGATCTTTTTGATGCCCACCTTCCCCGCGAGGGTGTTTGCTACAAAATCGTGCAAACCGTTACCATTGGGGGCAACTGCGCCCATCCCTGTAACAACAACTCTTGTCATTTTATTCACTCCTAAATTGTCATTCCACCATCAACAACGATTGTTTGGCCAGTAATATAATCATTTTCCGCCAGAAAGACAGCCGTTTTGGCCACCTCTTCCGGCTCACCAAACCGCTGCAGGGGGATTTGCTTAGATATTTGCTTTTTAACGTGGTCAGATAAAGCAACGGTCATATCGCTGTCTATCATTCCGGGAGCAATCGCATTACACCGAATACCGCGCAACGCCCCTTCCTTAGCAACCGACTTAGTCAAACCAACCAAGCCCGCCTTGCTAACCGCATAGTTTGCCTGACCGGCATTACCGTGGAGACCAACGACACTCGCCATATTAATAATGCAACCTTGCCGCTTCTTATACATTTTCTTAAGAACCTGCTGGGTCAAGAAAAAGGGGGCACGGAGGTTGGTCGTGATTACGTCATCAAAATCCGCATCTTTCATTCCGATAAACAGCTTATCCCGATTAATCCCCGCATTATTAACTAACACGTCAATTTTGCCGAACATATCCCACGCTTTCTTCGCTAGTGAAGTAACCTGGGTGGCGTTAGCGAGGTCACCTACCAGGTAAGTATATTCGCCACCAACATGATCAAGACGGGCCTTCAACTCCGCATTAAGTTCGTGGCGACCGTTTAAAATTACCCGGCATCCCTTTTTTAAGAATGCTAGCGCAATAGCAGCACCAATGCCACGACTACTTCCGGTAATCATGACGACCTTATTTTTTAGCTCCATTGTTGATTCTCCTTTAAATAAGTCTGGTAATCCTTCAACGTACCAATGTGGGTGCGAACAAGATTCGAATCGACTTGCTTGGCAAAGCGTAAGAGGGTCTTCCCTGGCCCAATCTCTAACGTTGCATCAATCTCTAAGAGCTTCACCATATACTGAACGTCCTCACCGAAGTGGGTCGAAACCGCCAGCTGCCTTTCCATAATGGACGCGATGTTTTCGGCGGTAAACGGGGCCACGACTGTATTACTGATTACCGGGACTGTTGGTTTATGGAATTGCTCTTCTGCTAGCCGGTCATGCATCTTGGCCCTTGCACCGTTAAAAAGTGGCGTATGGAATGCACCACTTACCTTTAACACGACGACCCGCTTAGCCGCTTGCTCAGCCTTTATATCACCAGCAGCTGCCTTGACCTGGTCAGTTGCACCGCCCAAGACAACCTGTTGCGGTGAATTATAGTTAGCAACCCACACCTGCGAGTAACGATCACAAACAGCAGCAACCTTATCATGAACGGGGTTCAAGACGGCGGCCATCGTGCTGTCAACCTGATCAGCATCGGCTTGCATATATGCACCCCGGTCCTTTAACAGACTTAGACCCCGATCTGCAGAAATTGCCTTACTAGCAATCAATGCCGCGTATTCACCCAAAGAGAGTCCCGCCATTGCGAAGATTGGCAACTGGGGCAAGTCACGCTTAAGCATTTGGTAAATACCGAAGCTCATTGCCACAAGGGCGGGCTGAACATACTTCGTCTGCTTCAACTCCCCGTCCTTGCTAGCCATTATTTTCTCCAGGTCCAACCCGGTAATCTGGCTTCCTTGAGAAACGATGCTTGTAAAAAGGGGATCAGATAAAAAATCCAATCCCATTCCCGGCTTTTGGGCGCCTTGACCACTAAATAAAATTCCTAGTCTCATATCCTAGTCCTTGGCTGCGATTTGCTTGGCAACAAGGTCAACAACGTCACCAATCGTCTTTACGGATTCATCACTGTCTAACTCAATATCGAACTTGTCTTCTAGTTCGTTCATGATTTCAAAGACATCCAAGCTATCAGCATCAAGGTCATCCTGGATATTTGTGTCCAGCTTAACCTTATCTGCATCAATGTCTAATTCATCCACAACAATTGCCTTAACGTCATTAAAAATTTCATCTTTACTCATAATTACATTCCTCTTTCTTCTTTAATATTTGATAATTATTGTACCGGTGGTCAAGCCACCGCCAAAACCGGCCAGGACAAGCGTATCGCCCCGTTTTATCTTGCCGTGGGTAACCAACTCATCGAGCAAGAGTGGCTCACTGGCTGCCGAGGTGTTCCCGTACTCATTAATGTTAATTGGAAACTTTTCTAACGGCTGATCCAACCGCTTAGCAACCTGACGAATAATTCGCGCGTTTGCTTGGTGAAGCAAAAAATGGTCCACCTGGTTAAGCTCGATTCCCGCATCTTGCGCCGCCCGCTTAATTGAGGCGGGTACTTGGTGGGTAGCAAATTTGTATACCGCTCGCCCATCCATCGAAAAGGGTGACAAGCTGGTAACCCGGCCAGGAAAATCGGTAGCAACTTTTGTCTTACCGGCAACAATTTTGTCGCTTAGTTCCCCAAAGCTGACCAGGTCTTGACCATAGAGGCAATTTTCACGAGCCTCCTCAATCAAAACCCCACCAGCGCCATCACCAAACAAAACCGCTGTTGTCCGGTCCTGCCAGTCAATGATTTTCGAAAGAATCTCACTGCCGATAACGAGGGCCCGGTGAAATGGGTCCTGCATAAGAAAGCCACCTGCAACTGCCAACGCGTAAACAAAGCCTGAACAGGCCGCTGAGATATCGAAAGCAACGGCATTTCGTGCACCAATTTGTCCCTGCACGATTGCAGCAACCGATGGCGTATATGAATCTGGTGACATGGTGGCAACGATAATCAAATCAATGTCACCGACTGGCACACCACTCTTTTTCAGCAAGCGAGTGGCCACTTTTACCGCTAAGTCACTGGTGTTTTCACCGTTGCTAATATGGCGTTGCTTGATGCCGGTACGGGATTGAATCCACTCATCAGACGTGTCCATTAACTTACTGAGGTCATCATTTGTTTCGATTTGTTGGGGAGCAACACTTGCGGTCTCAACAATTCGCCAATTTTTCACTACTAACCTTTCCTTTTAAGCATGTTCGTTTAGGAAGTCCTCCAGGTTATGAATTGCCTTGTTAACAATCGATAACTCTTCAGCATCCATGCCCTTTAAAAAGCTCTTGACCATCATATTGTGAAAGGCCCTGTGTGCCCGGTATAACACCCGTCCCTTATTAGTTAAGTACAAGCGAATTATTCGCCGGTCCGCTTTATCACGCTTACGTTCGACGTAGCCTTTCTTGATTAGACGGTCCGTCATGGCCGTCATCGTTCCCGGAGTAAGGTGGAGTTTCTTTGCCACCTGGGAAACGGTTTGGTGGTCATACATTGAAATAGCATCAACTGCATGGAGATCCTTGATGGTTAAATCGCTAAAAGTACTCTTACAAAGCTCTTTTTCTTCCACCCAGAGGATTCCGTTATAAATTTTAATTAGTGCTTCGTTAATTTGTTGATACTCATTGGTCATAATGCATTCCCCTTTTTATTTGTTATGTCAAATAATTAAGATATCAAAATACATTATAGACGAAACAAGCATTTAAATCTTTGCCTGACGATCGGCAACGATAAAGACTAGCTGCGCACTGCAGACTTTCCGTTCACCGACAGTCGCCACTGCATCGACGATTCCCATTTGCTGACGCTTTTTGACCATCTTAATATGCAGTTTCATTACGTCCCCAGGGACGACCATTTTACGAAACTTTCCCTTATGAATTGCACCCAGATAGGCAGTCTTTTTGTAAAACTCCGGCGATTTAAGGATCAAAACCGAAGCTGCCTGGGCAAGACTTTCAATTATTAACACACCCGGCATTACTGGGTTATGCGGAAAGTGGCCGCGAAAGAACGATTCATTAATGGTGACGTTCTTGGTCGCGACAATGCTCTCACCTGGCACCATCGAATCTACGTAATCGATGTAGCAAATTGGATAGCGATTCGGGATTAAATCCATAACTTCTTGAGCCGTCATTAATGCCAAATATCACACCAACTTTCTATTTAAAAAGTATTTCGAACATCAAAGTATTCGATGATCAAATTATATGCATGATTATTTTGACTGTCAAACTATTTTCTTATCTAAATAAATTAATTGGCCTGAATTATAAATATTTCTATTATTTTACCTAGGTAATTACAGTCATTAACCTTAATTGCTAAAATTATTTGATTTAAAATTAAAAAAGCCTGCAGATGATTAATAAAAACCATCAACAAGCTTTACCTAATCCTCTAAAATAATCTCTGTCATTACTAATTTACCAGTGTGACTCACCGAAGCATGGGCCACCCCGCTAACGGGCGATTTGGTGACGATTGGTGCACCAAGTTGATTGTCAATAATTTCAACATCTTGAAAGCTAACCGCCTTACCAATTCCGGTACCCATTGCCTTTGCAAAAGACTCCTTAAGTGACCATCTGCCAGCGAGGTACTCATTGGCCCGCTGACCGGTAAATTGTTGGTACTGTCTTATCTCTTGCGGCGTTAGAATTCGTTTTACGTACTGGGGATGCTGTTTTGCCATGTGAGCAACACGTGCTATTTCTGTTAAGTCTATTCCTAGTCCCTTTATCATCTTTTCTCCCTAACAGTTCATTTTTCTCCCCGGGATACAGTTACACTGGACCTGATCCGGAGCTGTCGCCAATTTTTTTTGGAGGGTTTCTTGTAAAGTCCGAATATCATCCTTACTTAGCTCCACCTGATTAAGCACGTGGTTCAGCGTCTGCCCAACCCGTCGTTCACAGATACTTTGAAAGAGATCATCGGCCGCTTGACACATCATTGATTGTTCCGCAACCGCCGGATGATAAATGAAGGCCCGACCATGCTTAGTAGTAGTTAATACTCCCTTAGTAACTAAGCGGTGCAAAAGAGTTTTAATCGTTGCGGACTTCCAATCAACTTTTCTTTGAAGAATTGCCGTAATTTCCCGGCTGGTTGCTTCATTTAAGGTCCATACGATTCGCATTACCCGCCATTCAGCCGGCGTAATTTGCAAATCTTTCACCATTTAACACCCCTCTTAATACATATGTAGATAATTTTAGTCTAGCATCTTTTTAACTGTTTAGGAAGCATTGCAATTATGATTGACTTTCCAACGGGACTTGATACACTTAACTACTGTTAATTTTATCGAAGGAGATATCTTATTCAATGAAAGATCAACGTATTAGTCGGGCCCTAGCTATCATGGTTTTCGGAACCTTCTTTGGTCTATTTTGTTCAACCTTGATGAATATCGCTATTCCGACCTTTATGAACGTCTTCCATATCTCGGAAGGACGGGTTCAATGGGTAATTAACGGTTATATGCTAGTTAACGCTCTCATGATTCCGGTCAGCTCCTACCTCATCAAACGTTTTTCCTTCCGTCGTTTATTCATCCTGTTTGCGGGAATCTTCCTTTTAGGAACGATGATGGGCGCGGCGGCAATGAGCTTTACCTTCATCGTAATTGCGCGGATGATCCAGGCAATTGGGGCGGGGATGATGATGCCCCTCGTTAACGTTCTTGCCATCCGTTACGCCAAGCCGGGAAAAAAAGGACAAATTATGGGAATCATTGGGCTCGCCTTTAACTGCGCCCCTATCCTCGGACCAGCCTTTTCTGGTTTCTTGCTGAACTACTTTTCCTGGCGGTACCTCTTCATCTTAATCCTGCCTTTCGCCCTTGCCACGGTAATCCTTTCCGTTGTCTTCCTGCCCTATATTCCACATAACGAGTCACCGCGCTTTAACATGGTTGGCCTAATCACCATCACGGTTGGTCTTTGGTCATTACTGATGGGGCTTTCCAACGTTTCCAACTACCAACTAACCAGCTTTAACGTAATTGGTTATGTCGCAATTGGGTTAATTGCCTTGGCCTTCTTTTACATCAACCAACGTCATAGTGACCACCAACTGATTAATTTTCGCATTTTTGCTCACCGTCAATTTGTCTTAGCAACGGTAATTAACATGCTGATTACGGCAACCATGTACGGGAACACCATCCTGATTTCGCTCCTTGTCCAAGTCGTGCTGGGTAAAAGCACCGTTGTCTCAGCCATTAGTGTCCTCCCGGGAGCAATTTTGACCGGTTTATTATCAATGACGAGCGGCCGCTTCTACGATATCTATCCAATCAAAGTCCTCGTCGGTGCCGGGCTAATCATTGATATTATCGGGACAACCTGCCAGGCAGCAATTGGTGCCCGGAGTACTGTCCTGATGATCACCATTTTCCAAACGGTCCGTCAGTTTGGTTTAGTGACCATGCTGATTCCCCTACAGACTCAGGCCCTCTCCCTTTTGCCAAACGAGATTGTTCCCGATGCCGTCGCTACCTTTAACACGATGCGACAAATTGCGGCCTCGTTTGGGACGGCCCTGATCATTGCCGTTGTCGGAATCATCAATAATATTCTTCATTGTCAGTCTTCTCACCTGGGAATTCAGAGTGGTTTTGCCTTCTGTTTACTCTTTCTCCTAACCTCCCTGTTTTTAAGTCAGAAACTATACCACAAGATCAGAAAAGCTTGACCCAAAATCGGGAGTCCCTTTGCTGGCTGGTCCCCTTACAATTAAACAAGGGGGGCTTCCTAACCCCTTATTTTTTAAATTATAACGTTTTACTAAACCGGTTATGTTATAATATCAACGGTTTAGTTCACTGAACTAATACCGGGGTTTTAAAAGCAACATCCCCATTTTGTCCCCGCCAAACAAAACGTGCACACTATCTGCATTAATATGCTTGAAGAAGGGATTGGATTAGTTCTTTATGAAGTATCGTTTACAAAGTATTGTGTTTGTCCTCGTCGCCTTTTTACTCGGTTGCAACGAATTTATGGTGGTGGGGGTCATCTCAAACATTGCCAAAAGTTATCACGCCTCCCTTTCAACAGTTGGGTTGTTGGTAACCATGTTTGCTTTAACCTATGCCATCTGCACGCCGGTTCTAACAACGATAACCGCAAAGTATGACCGCTTTAAGGTGCTGATGACCTTAATGGTCGTTTTTCTGGTTGGCAATACCTTGACAGCCTGTTCACCTAACCTGCTCTGTCTCTTTGCCTCACGAATAATCACTGCCGCGGTAGCCGGGGCCATTATCTCGCTGGTTCTGGTCTACGTTAGCATCATCGCTCCTATTCAAAAGCGGTCGATGTTAGTGGCAACGGTCTTTTCAGGCTTTAGTACGGCCACAATTATTGGGGTACCAATTGGGACAACGATTAGCACCGCTTTTTCCTGGCACGCTAGTTTTGCCTTCATCAGTATCTTAACCTTAATCATTACGATATTCTTGTTTTTCTTGGTTCCCCGCAATACCAAGCAGGCTAAAGGGTCAATTATGCATCAGCTTCAGTTACTGCGGGACCCGCGAATCTTTTTAGGAATCGTGATCATGGTCGCTCTGATGTCTGCTGAATATACTTTTTATACATACATTCGACCAATCATCACCGATGTCCTCCACTACAGCACCACCCAGCTGAACTTGCTACTCGGGCTTGTTGGTATCATGTTTATCATTGGGAATACCTGTGCCGGCACCATCTCTGGACGGTACGGGACGAGTAAAATGCCCCTGATTAGCGGCGCCTGTCTCCTGCTTCTTTTGTTGATGGGGCTGTCTTTTACCAACGCATTCACCGGCATTATCTTACTGTGCGTGATTTGTCTGGTCCTCGGGATGCCTGGTTCAATTCTCCAAGTAATGTTTTTGAATGTCGCTGACCGCAACTATCCAGAAGCAATGAACCTGGCATTTTCCCTTAATCCCATTTGTACAAACATTGGGGTGACCGTGGGTTCATTCACCGCTTCAGTCAGTGTTAACTTCCTGGCAATTGGTGAGGTTGGCTATATTGGTGCCATCTTCGCAATTATTAGTACAATCGGTTCGGTTCTTTTAATTCGCCATGATAAATAATAAAAAATCGGTTAACGAAATAGTGTTTTCGTTAGCCGATTTTCTTTAGAATTCATTAGGTTTAGCAATGTAGTCGTCAACCCCATTCGGGTTTCCCGACCACTTGTATTTATCATACCAAATCGAGTGTTTTTCCTCATCTAATTCTGCGATTGCTTCCATCTCGTCCGCCGTGAGAGAAAAGCCGTCAAGGTCACGGTTAGCTCGCATCCGATCTGGATGGCTAGACTTGGGAATAACCACAAAGCCCTGTTGCAGTTCCCACCGCAAGATCACCTGGGCCGGACTCTTCCCCTTTTCCTTAGCAATCCGGTTTATTACCGAGTTAGCCAGGGCCCGACCATTGCCCAGTGGTGACCAGGCCTCGAGCTGGATTTTATTTCCCTGACAGAAGGCTACCGTGTCGGGTTGGTGAATAAAGGGGTTAAACTCGATCTGGTTGATTGCCGGCATTACCTGGGCGTGGTCTATCAGGTCAGTCAGGTGGTCAACATCAAAATTGCAAACCCCGATTGCCCTTGCTTGACCATCCTTTAGAATTCCTTCCAGGGCGCGCCAGGATTCGTTGTACTTGCCGAAAACCGGCCAGTGGAGAAGTAGCAGGTCGACGTAATCGGTCTGCAGGTCCTGGAGCTGCTGGTTAAAGGCTGCCCGCAGCTTATCATAGTCACCCTGGTCACCGTTAAAGATTTTAGTGGTTAAGAAGAAATCATCACGCTTTTTACCGCTTTCCTTAATTGCCTCTTGCAATCCCTGACCAACACCACTTTCGTTACCATACTGTTTAGCAGTATCAAACAGGGTATAACCATTGGCAGCAGCGGTCCTTACCAAATCGGCGGTATCATCCGGATTGGTTTTCCAAACACCCATGCCAATCTGCGGCATCTCAACGCCATTGTTTAGTTTTACTGTCTTTTCCAAATTAACATCCCTCTTTCCTATCAGTAAGTATACCATTTCTCCTAAGGCGTGATATGATTATGATATTCCAAAAAGAATCGACTTGATAAACATGACAGACCAACTAGTAATCAAAAATTTTCAAACCGCAGTTATTGACGAACCCCTGAAGCGCCCCTTCATCACCCACCTACACAAGGTAACGGCGATCCACGCGGTCCAAGTGAAGCTAATCCTGACCAACGGCCTAACCGGAACTGGCGCCGCCACCCCCAATGAAAAGGTCACTGGTGATACGATGAGTTCCTTGAAGGAAACAATGGATTCCGTAATTGGCCCACAACTAGTCGGCAAGTCACTCAACCACCTGGAGGAATTGATGGCTACCTTGGCAAACGTGATTCGCTACAATGAGCCGGCCAAGGCGGCCTTTGATATGGCCGTTTATGATCTCCTAAGCCAGATCACCAAACTACCATTTCCAGCCCTCTTTGGTGGTGCTAAGGATACCATGCAAACTGACTATACGATTAGTATCGGTAGTCAAGAGCAGATGGTGACTGAGGCGCGCGAATTAGTTGCCGCGGGTTTCACAGCCCTTAAAATCAAGATTGGGAACAACCCCGTTGCCGAAGACGTCGCGACCGTGGCCGAAATTGCTAGAACAGTGGGACCCAAGATTCCCCTCCGCCTGGACGTTAACCAGGGATGGAATTACAAGCAGGCGCGGCGGGCCTTGACTATGCTGGAAGAACGCAACCTCAACATCGCCTTCGTTGAACAGCCCCTAGCCGCTGACCAAATTGCGGAAATGGCCCGCTTACGGATGCAGACAACGATCCCCATCATGCTTGACGAAAGTGTCTTTTTACCGGCTGATGCTCTCAGAGTCATTCGCGCTGACGCCGCCGACTATGTCAACATCAAGCTGATGAAGTGTGGGGGGCTCTTTCAGGCGGCCAAGATCAACGACCTCTGTGCCACTGCGGGAATCGGTTGCATGGTTGGGTGCATGATTGAATCGCAGGTCGGCCTCGCCGCTGGACTAGCCTTTGCTTTAGGCCACCAAAATGTTAAGTTCATCGATCTTGACTCCTGCTTTATGGCCAAGGACTCTGCCATGACCCTGATAAGCAATGATGGGCCCAAGTTGATGTTGAATTGAGTTGAGGATAATTTCGGCAAGTGTGTGCCACATGACGAACAAGAAAGCCCTCAGCAAGACAAGACCTTCCTGAGGGCTTCTATTGTCACTCAATTACTTTTGGTGTCGTGATTGTTATACTTCATGCCTTGTATACTTCTCTGCCGCCCACAAAGACGTGACAAATATCTGCTTGTTCCGTTTGGTACATTAGGCGCTGGAAAATATCCGCCGTCGTCAGGGGCATCAATGCACGGTGCATTCGTACAATCTGTAGGTCAGCGGTGTAGCCTTCCTGAATTACGCCCGCCTTTAAGTGCAGGGCCTGGGCCCCTCCCCGGGTTGCCAGGTAGAAGGCGTTGGCCATTGTAATCCGGGATCCCTGGACACCCCGCTGCTCAGCTAGCAGGTGGTTGTCAACCCCATCGGTCAACTGCTGTGACGACTTCACTGCTTGCCGGGCATTATGATAAAGGCTCGGCGTATACCCACCAGAGATGTCAGAACCCAGGCCGAGTTTATTGCCCAGCTTCAGCAGACGGTTAACCGGGAGAATCCCGTTGCCAAAGTAGATATTCGAAATTGGGCAGTGGGCAATCGCCGTCCTTCGTTCTCGTAAGACCTGCCAGTCACCGGGAGTCAACTGGGTTCCGTGGGCCATGACGGCCCGGTCAGTCAGAAGACCAAAGTGGTCCATCACGGTCGTATCGTGCTGACCGAAGCGTTCGATTGCGTAGCCATGCTCCCAGTTGCTTTCACTAAGGTGGGACTGGACCGGCAGATTATAACGGCGGGCAAGCTGGCCCAGGCCAACCAATGCTTCATCGGTACAGCTGGGTACAAAACGCGGTGTAATCACGGGGGTAATCGTCTGCCCAGTCCGGCTTTGCATCTTCAGAACCGCTTGGATAAAATTCTCCGTTGACTGTAATGCGGCTTTAGCCGATGAATTACGGTAATAATCGGGGGTCTGGTCAGGGTTGTCCATTACCACCTGGCCAATAAAGCCGCGTAGTCCTTGGCTAACAACTTCCTTGGCGAGGGTCATATTGGCGTCAAAGTGAATCGTCCCAAACATCATTGCGGCCGTGGTCCCATTGGCCAGCAGGGTATGAACAAAGTCGTGATAGACTCGCTGGGCATAGGCGGGGTCGCTGAACTTGACTTCCAGGGGAAAAGTATAGTGGTTAAGCCAATCGGCCAGTGGGCGGTCGAGGGCCAATCCTGCCTGTGGCCACTGGGGCGCATGCACGTGAAGATCAATGAATCCCGGTATTATGTATTGGTCGCTATCCAACTCCAGAAGCCGGTCTGCCTGCCGGGCGCTTTGCAGCTGGGCGGCGTACTCCTGATCACTTGGCTGGAGAATTCGTTGAATGACCCCTGTCTGGTCAATCATGATCAGGGCGTCCTTTACTGATTGAACGTTATTAGGATCTGTTGCAGTGAAGTATGTTCCGCTAATTGTTAATTCTGCCATCAAAATACCCTCTTCATATTGTTTATTATAGTTTATAGCGAACTTTCAATGGTGTAAAGAGAATATTGTTCGTTATGCTTTTCAATATAAAAAAGGGCACCGGCTCCGCACCGATGCTTATTTCGTCCTAATTATCGGCCACCACGACCTTGGTCCCGGTCGGTAGATTAGTTCAATCCACTTGGCATCGTCAATTGACAGGCAGACGCAGCCGGGTGAGCTGGGATGCTTCACCTGTTGCTTTGCCAGACTTTTGATGTAGTGATGTTGGTCTGCCGTTGTGACAACCGAATGGAACATGTAGTCCCCGTTCCACGACAGGCAATAGTTGGCCCCTAGCCGCAATTTCGGATTATAGACCCGGTCCATCCGGATATTGGAAGTCGCAAAGGTTCCCGTTGGCGTGGCACTGACCATCTTGTGCGTCAGGGGATCCTTTTGGTAAGCTCCCGCCGAGCTATACATCGTGTACAAGAGTTTCTTTCCACTATAGATATAGGTTCGGTTGCCTTTTAGGCTGACCTTCACCCAGAGGTTGGGTCGACCATTCAACTCTGGGTAAGGAACTGTCTCGGAAGACTTGACCCAACTAATCGGTTGTCGCATGTGATTATTATCAGCGGCAGCTGTTGTCCACGGCAGGGTTATCCCCAGTACAAACACCAATAGTATTAGCCAGCAATGCCGAATATGATAACTCATCCATTCTTCACTCCCTATTTTACGCTAACACTACTAATGTACTTTTTTTCTACCACCTTGTTAACAACAAAAGCGTTAGGTGAAGGTAAAATCCACCTAACGCTTTTAATCGATGTGATTTACTTATCAGCGCCCCAAACCTTCTTAGCAATGTTAAAGGCAGACCAAGCATTCGGCCAGCCAACGTAGAAGGCTAGTTGGGTGATGACCTCCACAATCTCTTCCTTGGTAACGCCATTGTCCTTAGCCGCCTGCATGTGGTACGGCAGCTGGGCAAAAGCACCCTTAGTAATCAGGGCAGTGACCGTAATCATACTCCGGTCACGAGGCTTTAATTCTTTTTCCCTGGACCATACTTGGCCGAAGAGAACGTCATCGTTTAATTCCGCAAACTTGGGTGCAAAGTCACCCAGTTGGTCACGACCTGCTGTTTGTTTTTTAGCCATAACAATCCCCTCCTACTTACTTAATTTGCTGTAGTAATCATCGTCAACCTTTTCGCACCATTCGCTGGTTCCCTTGGTAATTGCAATGTGAGCGAACCAGGAGTCCTTAGTAGCGCCGTGCCAGTGCTTGACTCCTTCATGAATTGCAACCACGTCACCGGGCTGTAATAGCTGGGCTGGCTTTCCTTCCTCTTGGTACCAACCTTCACCCGCTGTTACCAGGAGAATCTGGAAGCCGTCGTGGTATATGCCAGTCGTTGCGGCAACCAGGTTCGAAAGAAACATTCGACACGTTGATATCGATGTTATCGTCCGGTGAAACTAAGCCATTTAAATAACTAGTCCCGATAAAATACTTGGCATAGGCAACGTTCTTGTCACCAAAGCCAAACATATCGTTTTTCACTGTATCTTCATTCTTTGCCATGTGAAGGCCTCCTCAAAGTTGTTAACTTTACTTTAGACGCCCCCGGCATTAATGTGAAATACTTATTTTAATTAATGGCTAATGCTCAAATTGTATTATAGTTTACGGAGCCAGGACATCAGGCTGGCGGAAGAATACGCTGGCTTGGCATGGGTCAGGACATGGTAACCGTCCAGGACCGTTAGCTTCCCAGCATGAGCGATAAAGTCCTGCTGGTAGTTACCCGTGTCACTCCACCCCGTTGAAAATGGTGCAACCTTCCCCTGGTAGCCCTGCAACTTAACTAGCAGTGCCATCACCGGTGAGGCAATTTGGCCATCCCAGACTGGACCGCCAACCAGGATATCATCATAGTAAGACAGGTCAGGAAGCTTAGTGGTGATTTCAGGAAGACGGTTTGTCTGCCGTTGTTTCTTGTAAACCACATCCGTTGCCTCCATGTCCTGCGGAAAAATCTGGTCCGCTACCTTGACCTGGAGGATATCGGCGCCCGTCATTTCATGGATTTGACTGGCTAACCGGGCTGTATTACCAAATTGTGAATAGTAAAGGATTAATGCTTGCTGTGCCATCGTAAATCGCCCCTTGTTGTATAATTAATTTATTAAGAATTGGAGGCCCTCCTAAATGGATACCCGCGTTTTAAAGTATTTTTTAACCGTTGCTAATACTAATAATATCACGAAAGCAGCCAAGCAGCTGCACATCACCCAGCCAACCCTCTCACGGCAAATCATGGAGTTAGAAAGGGAACTCGACGTCGCCCTCTTCGACCGGACCCAACGCCAGCTCCAGTTAACGAAGGCAGGCGTCCTATTTCAACAGCGGGCAACCACCCTCCTCCAACTGGTCGACCAAACCAAAGACGACCTCCACCAGCAGGAAAAGGAACTGGTCGGATCAGTTAACTTGGGTTGCGTGGCCTCACTGGCTTCTCCCTTTCATGATGAAGATGGTCAACGACTTTCAAAAGGAGTATCCGGGTGTCCGCTTTAATGTTTTCGACGGTGACGGTGACGCCCTCCGTCGGCAAATTGATGAAGGCCGGCTGGACCTTGCCTGCCTGATTGAGCCCGTCGAGGCGGCCAAGTATAACTACGTCGTCCTCCCCATTAAGGAGCAGTGGAGCCTATTAATGCGTAGTGATGATTCCCTGGCTCAAAGAACCGCCATCAGCAAGAATGACCTTTATAAACTGCCGCTGATCCTCCCCCACCGTAACATCGTCCGGGACGAGGTCAGTGATATCTTAAAACTCGACCAGACAAAGCTCAACTGGATGGTGACCAACAACCTCCCCAGCAACACGATTGAGTTGATCCGGTCCGGTAACTATTACGCAATTGGCATTAAGGGAATCAAGGCCTTGAGTGCGGACCCCAAAATCACCTTTATCCCCTTCACCCCGAAGAAGGAAACTGGCCATCTCCTGATCTGGCGCAAAAATAACATGCTGGCCCCCGGCCGCCGAGCGCTTCCTCCAGTTCGTGACCGAACGGATTAACTAACGAAAAAGGCCCTGCTGTGAGTCTTCACTAGCAGGTACCCTATAACAACTATTTAGTTAATTGTGCGTAAACGTACAGCACTTCATCAGGACGGTAGTAACCATAAACTTCGCCGACCTTCTTGAAGCCATGCTTGGTAATCAAGTGCTGCATGATTTTGTTATCAATGTGGGTATCAATCCGGATAGTTTCAATATCTGTCCGGTGTTCCTTAATGTAGTCCAGAACAGCAACAAAGAGCTTCGAAGCGTAACCGTGACCGGTGTGCTTGGAGTGAACGGCAACCCGGTGAAGGACCACGTACTTATCAGTATCGATGAGCCACTTGCCCTTCATCTTAGCATACGATTCATCTGGCCCGTCGACAACCGCAACATAACCAACCGTTTGGTCATCATCAGACTGCGCCAGAATTGCCCAACCATTTTCAATGTCTTGCTTAACAACGTCAGCGTTCGGGTAATCGCCCTGCCACTGGTCAATTCCTTGTTCAGCCAGCTGGTTACTGCCATCCTTTAAAATAGACATGATCTGGTCGTAATCTTCCATTGTGGCCTTTCTTAATTTCATCGTTCGTACCTTCCCTTCTCGTTATTCTGGAATGATCCTAATTTATTCCGACTAAAAAAACCTTATCATACTTTCCCCTGCTTTGCCAAGCGATTAACATTCAATTTAAAAAAGGAGTTTATTGAAATGATTTTTCGTCGTTACTTTTGGCTATCTCTAGTGGTTATTCTGTGTACCCTAGTTTGGACCCAGCCGGTTCACGCGGCTAAGTATGTCCAATCAACAACACCGACAATTTTCTTTCACGGCTACAACAGCGGCGCCCATGCCGAGCAATTTATGGTTAATGGCATCAAAAAGGCCGGGGTCAGCAAGACCAGCATCACGGCAGAGGTCGATGCCGATGGGAAAGTCACCCTCTTGGGCACCATCCCCCGCCAAGCCGCGAACCCACTGGTAATGGTAAATTTTGAAAACAGCCGCAATACCGACTATACCATGCAGGGGCAATGGGTCAAAAATGTTATCGTCAAGCTTCAGGACCGTTACCATTTCAAGAGGATTAACATCGAGGCCCACTCAATGGGAAACCTCGCCGTAATGTACTACCTGCTTCATGACGGGCGAGACCATCGCCTACCGCAGATTCAAAAACAGGCCGCACTGGCCGGCACCTTTGATGGGGCAATGGGCTGGAACGAACCTGCCAACCTGACAATCAACCCGAAAACGGGTAAGCCATCCCGGGAAAACGCCTCTTTTAAAAAGCTCCTTCCCCTGCGGCACACTTATCCCCAGCAAATCAAAGTGCTTAACTTATACGGCGATTTGGGAAATGGCAACGACAGTCAGGTTAGCAATAATTCTAGTCGGACCCTTCGCTACCTAATCAACGACCGGGCAGCATCCTACAAGGAAGTTAAAATCACCGGGCCCAACGCTTCCCACGAGCTCCTCCACCGTAATCCCCAGGTGAACCGGGAACTGATCAAGTTCTTCTGGGAGAAGTAGGTGCTCAGAATGGGACTAACCTTATTAAGCCTTTACCAAAAGATGCAGCGGGAGATGGGCCCTTCTGGCTGGTGGCCGGCCGACTCAAAGGAAGAAATCATCATTGGGGCCCTCATGATACAAAATACCAACTGGCAGAATGCCGATAAGGCGGTCGCTAATTTTCGGCAACGAACAGGGTTTAATCCGGAACAAATTACCAAACTTTCAGTGGATGAGATTCAAGCACTGGTACGTCCGGCCGGTTTCTATAAAAACAAGAGCAAGGCGGTAACCGCCGTTTTTTCCTGGCTCGCCAGGTTCAACTTTGACTACCCCCAAATTCGCCAAACCTATGGTACTAACCTCCGGGCGGCTCTATTAAAGCTGCACGGGGTTGGGGACGAGACAGCAGATGTCTTTCGTACCTATATTTTTGATGACCCGGCCTTTATTGCGGATAAGTATGCGCGGACGCTGTTTACTAAGCTTGGTGTGCACAACCTCAGTAACTACCAGTCACTCGCCAAGCGGTGTGTACTAGGGCCCAGCTTCACGGTCGCCATGGCCCAGGACTTTCACGGTCTCATCGATGAGTTCGGCAAGACCTACTTCCACCCCGTAACTAAGTTTGCCCAGAGCTTTCTCAGTGGTGACCGGCTCATCTTATAGATTACGCTGAGTCAGGTAGAATGTTCTTCAGCCATGACTTTTCGCGCTTACAATAGTACAGGGTCACCGTATTTTCACCACCTATTTTAGATTCCATTCACCGAAGCATCCCATACGCCTAGGGGAGTGTGCTTACAAATTGGTGGGTCCTAATTACAATTATAGTAAGAAGAGACTTGCCCTAGTTAAAAAAATCCGTTAGTCTTAAAGCATTAACTAACTGAAGGAGCATCAGATAATGACGCACGAACAACAAATTGCTGCGGTTAAGCGGTACACGATCGATAAACTTGGTGAGGATAGCACCGGCCATGGAATGGACCACATCAACCGGGTCGTCAAGATGGCCAAAAAAATTGCCCTGGGTGAAGGGGTCGACCCCTTCCTCCCCGTTGCCGCTGCTTACCTCCACGATACAATTGACGAGAAGCTGGTGGCGAGCGTTGATGAAGCCAAGGAGGAACTCTGGACATACCTGGAGCAGAATGGTTTTGAAGCAAACGACATTTTCACCATCATGGACGTCATCGCTAACATTTCCTTCGCCCACACCCTCGATAAGGGCGAGATCCACCTCAGTAAGGTTGGCCAAATCGTGCGTGATGCTGACTGGCTAGATGCTATCGGGGCTACCGGCATTATCCGGGCTGTCTACTATGGCGGAGCCCACCATGAAAAAATCTATGACCCCCGGATTAAGCCGCGGGAAAACATGTCCCATGAAGAGTACCGCAACCTTGATGACGAGACAATCATCAACCACTTCTATGAGAAGATTCTCAAACTGGCGGGGATGTTACAGACACCGACGGCAAAGCAGATTGCGGTCCACCGCCAGGCAATCTTGAAAGACTTTCTCACGGAATTCCATAATGAATGGGATAATAAATGCTAATAAGCGAGCTGAGAATGTCTTGTACGGCTAGTATAAGGCGTTGATTCACGGGCACTAAAAATGTGTATTACTATGGAATATTTGAAGATAAATCGAGTAGGAGGTAATTGATTAGTTCAATTACCGACCTCTCACACCACCGTAC
>NZ_AZGM01000053.1 GCF_001435935.1 Limosilactobacillus panis DSM 6035 | reverse complement strand
AACGTCCTATCCTCGCAGGGAGCGATCCCCCAACTACTTTCGGCGTGTTGAAGCTTAACTTCTGTGTTCGGCATGGGAACAGGTGTATCCTTCAAGCCATCATCACCACACTTCGTCTCTTTGGAGACGAGAGCTTGCGCTCTCAAAACTAAACAATATCTAACCTCACCAACAAACCTAACCGCTTTCCTTGGTTAAGTCCTCGACCGATTAGTAATGGTCCGCTCCATGCATCACTGCACTTCCACTTCCATCCTATCTACCACATCATCTTTGTGGGGTCTTACTTCCCCGAAGGGAATGGGAAATCTCATCTCGAGGCGAGTTTCACACTTAGATGCTTTCAGCGTTTATCTCGTCCATACATAGCTACCCAGCGGTGCTCCTGGCGGAACAACTGGTACACCAGCGGTATGTCCATCCCGGTCCTCTCGTACTAAGGACAGGTCCTCTCAAATTTCCTACGCCCGCGACGGATAGGGACCGAACTGTCTCACGACGTTCTGAACCCAGCTCGCGTACCGCTTTAATGGGCGAACAGCCCAACCCTTGGGACCGACTACAGCCCCAGGATGCGATGAGCCGACATCGAGGTGCCAAACCTCCCCGTCGATGTGGACTCTTGGGGGAGATAAGCCTGTTATCCCCAGGGTAGCTTTTATCCGTTGAGCGATGGCCCTTCCATGCGGAACCACCGGATCACTAAGCCCGACTTTCGTCCCTGCTCGACCTGTCTGTCTCGCAGTCAAGCTCGCTTGTGCCTTTACACTCTGCGAATGATTTCCAACCATTCTGAGCGAACCTTTGGGCGCCTCCGTTACCTTTTGGGAGGCGACCGCCCCAGTCAAACTGCCCACCTGACACTGTCTCCCAGCACGTTCAGTGCTGCGGGTTAGAGTGGTCATAATGCAAGGGTAGTATCCCACCAACGCCTCCAGCGAAACTAGCGTTCCGCTTTCTATGGCTCCTACCTATCCTGTACAAGCAGTACAAACACTCAATATCAAGCTACAGTAAAGCTCCATGGGGTCTTTCCGTCCTGTCGCGGGTACCCTGCATCTTCACAGGGATTTCAATTTCACCGAGTCTCTCGTTGAGACAGTGCCCAGATCGTTACGCCTTTCGTGCGGGTCGGAACTTACCCGACAAGGAATTTCGCTACCTTAGGACCGTTATAGTTACGGCCGCCGTTTACTGGGGCTTCAATTCTGAGCTTCGCCGAAGCTAACCCATCCTTTTAACCTTCCAGCACCGGGCAGGCGTCAGCCCCTATACTTCATCTTACGATTTTGCAGAAACCTGTGTTTTTGATAAACAGTCGCCTGGGCCTTTTCACTGCGGCTGGCCTTGCGGCCAGCACCCCTTCTTCCGAAGTTACGGGGTCATTTTGCCGAGTTCCTTAACGAGAGTTCTCTCGCTCACCTTAGGATTCTCTCCTCGACTACCTGTGTCGGTTTGCGGTACGGGCAGTTGAATACTCACTAGAAG
>NZ_AZGM01000052.1 GCF_001435935.1 Limosilactobacillus panis DSM 6035 | reverse complement strand
TACGGCCCATAGTGGACTTTCACCACCTAGCTAATACCCATGCCGGGCGCACTAGGCAAGGAAACACGTCCTTAAAAGAACGTATTTCCTTGCCCGTTTTCAAAAAAGACCATCCCAGGTCCGGCGCCTAAAGAATGATCTTTTCTTAAAATAATTAGTTGTTAGTGTTGATAACTTGCTTGCCATCGTAGTAGCCGCAGTTAGGGCATACCATGTGGGACTTACGAAGTTCACCACAGTTTGGGCAAGGAGTTAAGCCAGGGACATTCAACTTGATGTGACCCCGACGCATACGCTTCTTAGCTTTTGAAGTCTTCCGTGCTGGTACAGCCATGTTTGACACCTCCTAATAATTAATTATCCACAAATGGTTTTTAACCGTCCGCTACTTTTTATCATCCTGATCAGGCAATAACTTTTGTAACTTCGCGAGACGTGGATCAACTTTTTTATTCTTCTGCTTGTCTGCCGCGTAGTCATCCTCAGCGATGACGGACCAGCCTTTGCCGCTTGGCATTGGCTTCCCGGCTTTTTCATCCGCAGAAAGGACCCGGAGCGGGACCTGCTCAACAATATTCTACGCCAAGGCAGTATCGAAGTCAATCAGTTCACGATCCTTCAGTAAGAAGACAACCTCATCGTCTTCATACCGGGAAAAGTGGCTGCGATTATCAATATAAGTCTCGGTAAAGTTAAAGTCAAGCGGGAGCTCAACCGGGGTCAGTGAACGACTGGATGGGACCGTCAGTGTCGTCTTAACATTGGCACTTACCGTCGCATCCCCGCCGTCATAAGTAACATATCCGTCAACCTTGACGGGGTCAACCCCCAAGATAATATCCGGAAATAGTTTAGTCAATGATGCGTTCAGATCAAAAGTACTCTGAATATGAAGTGGCTCATTTTGATAACGATGTAGTTCTTCTAACGACCATTTCATCGTACTAACCTCCTAATGCAACATGTGCAATTATACTAGTCTCACCCAGGGGTTGTCAATGCTTTTTCCTTGACAGGTTTACCGGGCTAAACGACCGCTCATATTTTACCATAAACTAACGAATTATCAGTGGCGGGTGCTTGAGGTCCTGGTCGGCCGGTGTGAAGTTTTGGTAAAGCTTCCCGGCCCGGTAATCCAGGTTATACAGGTCCTCTTTCATCTCCTGGGAAACTTTGGTAAACATCGGCACCGCCACCCTTTTCTTCACCTGGTGGAGGTATTCCTGTCCCCGCTTGTTGAAACCAAGGATGTGGATAAAGGGCTGGTCGATATGGGCCGCCATTTCATCCTCCGTCAGTTGGAGGGTCGTGTACAAGCAAAGACGCAGCAGGTGGGCATAGGTATAACGCTTGGTCTTGATGCCATGGATGAAGCCTGGAAAGGTTAATTTCCGTTCCGCAAACTCCTTCATCCGGTGCTCCAATCCTTCCGCCATCTGGTAGGTCTGGGCCAGGGTGGCAACAGGAGCCTGGATCAGCTGGTTACGCAAAAGGGGGTAGAGGGCTGCCCAGGAAGGCACCGTTGCCACCGCTTGAAGCACCGGTAACATTGCCGGGGGCACGGTAGGTGCAAACGCAGCGTGTTCCTTGACGGCCTCCCGAATGGCACTCGCGCTGGCAATTTGCCCGTGGATCTCCTCGTCGTGGTAGTTACTCCCCCGCCTGGCAATTGGGACCAGGTTAATCGGGTAGTGATGGGCACTGACCGCCTTGGTATAAGCAAATGCCAGAATGTCATTGGGATCTTTTAGACTTACGCCGGTCCGTTGGGCAAGCTGGTCATTAAACTGGGTGGCGTAGGTTTCGTTGTACTGTTTCAACGCCTGTTGGTTGAAATCACGGGCGGCGGCGACTAATTTTTTGAAGTCCCAGTCCGGATGTTCAGCCCCAAAGGCCACGTTCTTAACCTGCAACTGATTCAAAAGGCCCAAAGCCCCCGCCGCAAACCGGTGGGCCGGCTGGCAGGCATAACAGATGGGCAATTCTACCACCAGGTCAACCCCGTTCAAGAGCGCAGCATGGGCCCGCTGCCACTTGTCAACAATGGTTGGTTCCCCACGCTGGGTAAAGTCCCCGCTCATGACCGCCACTGCTACATCCGCGCCCGTCACCTGTTTAGCCTTTTGGACGTAGTAGCGGTGGCCATTATGAAAGGGATTAAATTCAACTACAAGCCCAACGGCATCCATCTTCTCACCTACTTTTGACACTCAAAAAACCACCGGGTTGTTGTCTTATCCGGTGCCTGCCGGCCAAAATCTGCCGTCACCGTTATCTGCTTAAAGCCGGCCTGCTTTAGTGCCGCTATTAACCGTGACTGGGGGTAACTACGCTCAAAGTGGGTCTCCCCAACCCGTTGGTAGTTACCATCCGGTAGGCGGTTAAAGAAGGTCAGGTCGTGAATCACGCCGTGTACAACGTCGTCATCCACAAAACTTTGCCACAGGAAGGCCCGCTCGTGGTCATCGTCCTGGTAGTTATACATGTACCCTGGATAGACCTGGTCGGTTTGGTAGGGCGTGATTACATCGAAGAGGAAGCGGCCACCAGCCTTCAGGTGCTTTTTGACCTCCCCAAAAGTTGTCTTTACGTCTGCCAAATTTGGTAAATAGCACAGTGAATCGGCGTAACAGGTCACCAGGTCATACTGGGGAAAAGCCTGGAGGTCACGCATATCAGCTTCCACCAGGTTCAAGGCCACGCCAGCCTCCTGGGCATGCTGGCTCGCAATCGACAGCATTTCCGCCGAAAAGTCAGCAACCGTCACGGTCAAACCGGCCTGCGCCAATAAAATGCCCAGTCGACCGGCACCACCCGCTAGGTCCAAAGCGTCTAAAGTCCCAGCTGGGCATCGGTCGAGGGTGTAGTCGCGCCAATCCTTATAAAGGTTTTCGTCAAACAACTGGTCATATAGTTGGGCAAAGCTCTGGTAAATCATTAGTCCTTAATCCACTTATCCAGGTTGACCAGTGGTGCTTCGGACCATAACTTTTCCAGGTTATAGAAGTGCCGGGTCTCTTCCCGAAAGACGTGAACGACGACGTCACCCAGGTCAATCAGGACCCACTTGGCATGATTCTTACCTTCCACGCTTCCAATTTCTACCTGGTTCTCGTGGGCCTTTTCAATGATGGCATTGGCAATCGCCTGGACCTGCCGGTCGGATCCGCCAGTCATAATCACGAAGTAGTCGGCCATTGGGCTGATTTGGTCAACCTGCAGGGTGGTAATATCTTCTGCCCGCCGGCCATCAGCGGCCTTAACAACCATTTCTAATAATTGTTTGCTTTCCATTTACTCAATTTCCTTTCTATATGCTGGTACCCAAGCATTATAGGTTTCAATTGTCTTTGGGTACACTGGACTGTTGTGTTCAATCAGGTATTCAAGGGTCTGCTTAGTCTGGTAGGCCACCCCTGCGCCCAGGTTAGCGTTGGTGATTTTCCGGGCTTTTTCAACACCAGGGAAGTCACGGCCCGGCTCGATGTAGTCCGCCATGTAGACAACCTGTTCAAGGGGAGTCATCACGGCCGCTCCCGTGGTATGGTGGCGCACTGCGTTGAGAATATCTTCATCCCAGATACCCAATTCATCCTTAATAAGCTCGGCGCCAACGACCCCATGCCAAATTGCGTTCCCGTAGTTCAGCAGTTCGGGGTCGAGCCCCTTCTGGTGGATCTCATTGATGAAGTCCTCGTCCGGACGCTGCTTGGCGTAATCGTGGCATAAACCAGCGATACTGGCTTTTTCAACGTCAACGTTGTTCTGCTTTGCTAGCTTGATGGCGGTTTGCTCAACCCGCAACACGTGGTGAAAACGCTTGTCACGTAATGCATCGTGAAGGCGGGCAACGAGTTCAGCACGGTCAAGTGGAATGTAGTGGTGTATATAAGTGATTTCCTCAGTCATGATATAGATGATGCTCCTTAATAAAATCAGCAACTTTCGTCGGAAGTAAGTAGTTGACAGACTGCCCCCGCCGAATTCGTTCCCGAATATCACTCGAACTGATGTCAACTTCTGGAATATCAACCCAAATTACCGGGTACTTAGTCGCGTTCTTCGCATGCGGCCGCTGCACCCCGACAAAGTGAAAGCGGGGCAGCTTAATCAGGTCATCAATCCGGTGCCACTTATCCAGGTAGTCAACCATATCACCACCGATGATAAAGTAGTAGTCCGTATCCGGGTGTTGGCGGGTCAGTTGCTCCATCGTATCGTAGGTATAGCTCACCCCACCCTGGTCTAGTTCGGTCCGCTCAATGCCAAGCAGCGGGTTTCCCTGAATCGCAAGCTCCAGCATTTGCAAGCGGAGGTCGCCGCTAACCGCATCCTTGTGGTCAACGTGTGGCGGAATCGCATCCGGCATTAACTTCACCTTATTTAGGCACAGCGCATGGCCTACCTGGTCGGCAACCAAGAGGTGGGCATTATGAACGGGATTAAATGTCCCCCCGTAAATACCGATTCGCCGGTGATGGTCAGCAAGTGGCTGGACCTTAACTGCCGGCTTAACTTTTGAATACACTTGACAACCCTGCATAGTTAATCTTCCTTACTAAATTTTAGCAACACGGTTCGAGAGGTCACGCAGGTCCTTGTTATCGGCAACCTTAAACAGCACCAGAACCCGGCCAATCACCTGGACAACCTGGATAGCGGTGTTGTCTTCAATAAACGCCTTAACCTCATCTGTCGTAACATCAGCATTCTGTAAAATGTTGACCTTGATTAATTCGCGCCGGTTGAGGGCCCCATCCAGCTGGGCCAGCCAGCTATCCGTGAGTCCTTCCTTACCAACGGCAAAAATCGGTTGCAGGTGGTTAGCCTGCGCCCGTAAGAATCGCTTTTGTTTTCCTCTTAAATGCATATTTCTACCTCACTAAATCATTGCTTTGCGGACCAGGGCGGCTACCCCTTTAGGGACCCAAGCGGCCACCGTCGTCCCCGCTGGAACCGTAATCCAGCCCAGACCTTCAAAGACAATATCACTTTTTTTATTTACCCGGAACTCCTCCCGTTCCAGTGGCGGGAACTGGTCCTTCTCATCCACCGTTGGGGGTGTTAATAAGTCCCCCAGGTGCTTTTTATAGAAGGCATCCGCATTAGTTAGTTTGGTCCGGTGGAGGGTCAAATTATTGTCAAAGTAAGTGACAAAACCCGCGTGGGGGCCCTTTTCATAGTCAAAGCGGGCCACCCCACCGATGAAGACCGTCTGGCCGGCATCAAGCTGGTAAGTCCGTGGCTTAATTTCCTTTTGGGGCGCCACAATTTTGAGGTCCTTTGCCGGTAAGACATGGGCCATTTGATGGGGGTGGATAATTCCCGGGGTGTCAACCAAGCGGTGGCCATCATCCAGGGGAATCTCAATTTCATCAAGAGTCGTCCCGGGGAAGCGAGAGGTCGTAATCAGGTCCTTGACTCCCGTCCGCTGCTTAATGATTTGGTTGATCAAAGTCGATTTACCAACGTTGGTAACCCCGACAACATAAACATCTTGACCATGCCGGTACTTTTCAATTGTGTCTAACAAGTTATCAATCTGGTGGTTCTTCTTTGCGGAAACCAGGACTGTATCAATCGGTCGCAATCCCGCCTGGTTGGCCTGCTGGCGCATCCAGTCGCGGAGCTTAGGCCGCCGCAGTGACCGGGGCAGCAAGTCCTCCTTATTACCGACCAGCAGTACGGGATTATCACCAACAAAACGGTGCAGGCCCGGGATCAGGCTGCCATTAAAGTCAAAGATATCGATAACGTAGACAATCAGCGCGTTGGCGTCCCGAATTTGCCCCAACAAACGTAGGAAGTCGTCGTCGGTTAGCGATACTGGGGCAATCTCATTGTAGTGCCGCAGGCGGAAGCACCGCTGGCAGTATAGTTCGTCACTGTCCAGTCCCTTCTTGACTGCGGACGCGGGAGTATAACCCACTTTCGCCGGGTCAGTCGATTGGATCACTGCTCCACAACCGATGCAACGTAATTCCTCATCTTGTTCAGTCATTCAAATCCTCCTGCCATTTTAACTGTGGATACTTATTCTTCAACTGCTTCCAAATACGCCGTTCAAAGAAGCGGTTGATCCGGGTATCCCACTTATCCGTATTAAGAAGGGGCTTAACCAGGATACTGCGCACACCCGCTTCGTGGGCCGCAACCATGTCGGTAATCAGCTGATCGCCGACCATTACCACTTCATTCTTGGCCAGGCCAAGCTTGACCCGGGCGCGATTAATCCCAAAACTAAGGGGTTTTAACGAACGGGACATGAACGGCAGGTCAAGGTTAGCGGTTGCCTTTGCTACCCGGTCCTTACTGTTATTAGAAATCACGATCAATGGAATTCCCGCCACTTTTAACGATGTCATCCATTGTCTTAATTCCGGCGTTCCATCGGGATTATTCCAGGCAATCAGGGTGTTATCCAGGTCACTGAAAACTGCCCGGATGCCATGATCCTTCAACTGGTCTGGCGAAACAGTATAAATACTTTTTACCATCCAAGTCGGTTTAAATATTTCTAGCAATGTTGCACCTCGTTAATTCTTTATTAGATTAATTATAGCGATTGTGAATTCTAGTTTCAATTAACATCAAAAAAAGTCACCCACCCGGTAACAGATGGATGACTTCATTCAAGTTGGAATTAGTTGAGAGCCTTCTTAGCTTCGTCAACAACCGCAGCAAAAGCCTTTGGGTCGTTAACAGCCAGGTCAGCCAACATCTTCCGGTTGATGTCGATGTTAGCCAGCTTCAAGCCGTGCATCAGCTTGCTGTAGCTGATTCCGTTGATCCGGGCACCAGCATTGATCCGGGCGATCCAGAGTTCACGGAACTTACGCTTGTTGACCTTCCGATCACGGAAAGCGTAAACGTAACTCTTCATTACTTGGTCCTTGGCAGTCTTGAATAAACGAGACTTTGCACCACGGTAACCCTTTGCTAACTTCATAACGCGCTTACGACGTGCACGCGTAACAGTTCCACCTTTAACTCGCATGTTGAAATCCTCCTACGTATTTTTGATTATTTAGTATGTGAAGTTTACTTGAATGGCAGTAACTTCTTGTAACGCTTTACGTTGGACTTGTCCATCATGCTCAAGCCACGTAATTGACGACGTTGCTTCTTAGTCTTACCGTGGAAACGGTGGCTAGTAAATGAGTTACCACTCTTGAATCCACCTTTAGCAGTACGCTTAAAACGCTTTGCAGCAGCGCGGTTAGTCTTCATCTTTGGCATAAGAAAATTCCCTACTTTCTTAAAATTATTTCTTTGCTTTATCAGCAGCTGGGGCGAGTGTTAAGAAAATGCTCCGCCCCTCCATCTTTGGACGTTGAACAACAGTAGCAATGTCTGACGTTTCATCAGCCATCCGTTCAATCATGTCACGACCGATATCCTTATGCGTAATGGCACGACCACGGAAACGGAGTGAAACCCGCACCTTGTCACCCTTAGCAATGAACTTACGAACCCGCTTCAACTTAACATTGAAGTCGTTCGTATCGATTGATGGGCTCAGGCGAATTTCCTTGATCGTTACTGTCTTTTGTTTCTTCCGAGCTTCACGCTCTTTCTTTTGCATCTCGAAACGGTACTTACCGTAATCCATAATGCGGGCAACCGCTGGACGAGCCTTTGGTGCAACCAGCACCAAATCAAGATTGGCATCTTCTGCCAACTGGAGCGCTTCACGCTTGGACTTGATCCCTAATTGTTCACCATCTTGACCAATTAGCCGCACTTCACGTGCACGGATACCGTTGTTGACAATCATATCTTGTGCTATGGCAACGCACCTCCAATTTTATTAGCGAAAGATCAAGCAAAAAAAGCGGGGTGCAAACTGCATCCCGCTTTATCAAAACGGACCTTACCTGTCCGTTCAATTTCATCTCGTCAGCCCGGCAATCCTTATCACCTAGGCGAGAAGCGGGTGCTTCTGCTTTTTCTTTCAACGCTTTCTAGAATAACGAATCTCTTCTTAAATGTCAAGATAATTATCCCTTATTCCGCAAATTCTGACCGGTCATCGGCATTTCACGGGAAAGAAACTTGATTCGTTCCATAATTCGCTGGGCCTTTAGGGGCTCACGGTCACCCTGGGTGTCAATTGCCAGGTGGTTAGCCGCTAGTTCATCCATTGAAAAGTTAGAGCTGAAAAAGGTCGGTAGTTCTTCTTGCATCCGGCATTCAAGGATGATCCCCAAAACATCGTCTCTAACCCACTTGCTCATCGCATCGGCCCCAATATCGTCAAGCATCAGGATGGGGGCCTTCTTTACCGCTGCCAGCTTCTCGCTGGTGCTGTTGCTTTTAATTGAGTTCCGCATCTCCACCGCAAAGCTCGGGAAGTGCATCATGGTCGTGGCCACACCCTTCGTCTTGGCAAGCTCGTTGGCAATTGCCCCTAGCAGGAAGGTCTTGCCAACCCCAAAATTACCGTAGAGGTACAGGCCGGGCTGGAAATGTCCCGGCTGGTAGCTTTCTGTAAAGGCCACCGCCGCCTTCAAGGCCGCTGTCCGGGTTGCCGTGGCGTGCTGTTCGTCAATGTAAAAATCGTCTAAGGAAGCGTGTTGAATAAACTTTGGCATATTAATCGACTGAACCAGCCGTTTAATGTGCCGCTGGCGTTCCTGTTCCATTAACTGCTTAGTGGGGACATAGGTCACGTCAATCTGGCCCGAGTTCAAGACCAACTGGGGAGAATAACCCGGGGCCACGGTAGCTTCACCCTGCTGACGGAGCTGCTTTTCATGGTAGAACTCATACAGTTTCGATTGGCCACTTCGTACCATTTCTTTAGTGATCTGGTCACGGTTGGCACTGAGGAAGGATTGAACGTCATCGTCCGCCATCACTTTTTTCATCAGCTCAGCAATGTTGGTGTTAATGTTCTTTCCCCGCATGATTCCCTGGAGTGATTCATTTAAGGACTTCATTATTGGTCACCACCCTTTCTTCCTTTCCGCTTAGCGAGCATGGCCTGAACTTCTTTCAGCGCCTCGGGGGACGCCTTCTTATTTAGTTGCTGGGTATCCGTCTTGCTCCATTTTGGCATCTGTTCTTCAACCTGCGGCCGGCGGTAAGCAAAGCGACCCTTGGACGTCCGCTGCTTGCCCCGTTGCTCCTGAAAGTTCTTTAGCTCCTGAAGGGCCCCTGGCGCATCCTTGACCCCCGCCTTAATCCAGCTATTGGCAATTGCGTCAACAAAGCTGGCCTTCAGGTTAGCATTGTCAAGGTCGGCAATGATGTACCAGGAAAGAATGTTAATGACTGCTGAATCAAGCTTAACATCATTAACCAGGTGGGTTAGGATATGGCGTTCATTCGCACTTACAAAACCACCGGTCTGTTCCTTCAAGCCCTGGAGAAATTCAACCGGTGCATAATCGGCCGCACTCTGCAAAAGCTGGCGGTCCTTGGCCGTTAGCTTGACCGGTGAACTAGCGGACTGGTTAGCAGTCGCTGGAGGCGCCTGGTGACCAACCTGCTGGTAACGACTCGCAACGATCCGCTTGAACTTTGCCGGGTTGAAGTGGTTGTCGGCTAGGTCAACCGCCTGGAGGACCAGTTTAGCCATTGTGGACTCATCAATTCCGTATAGCTGGTGCTCAACCTCGATTAACTGCCGGGCCGCACTCAGGTCCTTTTTCATCACTGGCTGCTTTTTAACTAACTGAAAAAGGGTCGGCCAGTCAAAGTCACTTTGTCCCGCCCCTAGCTGGGGATGCTGGTCAACGTTCGTTTGCTCGCGGGCATTCTTAATCGTGGTGGGCGTCTTAACTAGCGACTTGTTGGCCACGTGGAACTCGTCAAGGAAGTGGTGGCTAACGTTTTCTAAGGACGGCGAAGAGGCCAACTGGTAACGCCGGGCTTCCTTGACCAACTGTTTAAAGTGACTATCCCCTACTGCCTCAAGGAGGAGGACACTAAGGAGGTCGTCTTCAATGAAGGCCGCCGGTGTGAGGGTCGTCTGCAGTTGATAGACGAAAAAGGTTCCCTGGCCATCTTGCCCCCGGTAGGTTTGGACCATCCCCACCGCTTCCAAACGGTGCAGGGCCCTTGCCAACTGGGAAGTTCCTGCATTTAATTGGCGGATAATGTTTGCCTGTAAACGGCGGTCTGCCAAGGTAGGCTGGAAAATCAGCTGGGCACGGAGGGCGTAAAAAAGGCCAAAAGCCGTTGGTCCTAACACCGGCTGGTAAAAACTGGTAAAGACCCGGTCGTTAAAGTTGACAAAATCGCTGGCAGCAGTGACCAAGAATCCCGCTTGCGGGTTAAATTCGTCTTCCTGCGCAGTCATTGCCACTCCTCCTACTTCTTTTCACCCTTATGTTCGTCCTTTACCATCGTCTCTAGTTCGCTCATAAAGGCATCGACGTCTTTGAACTGCCGATAAACGCTGGCAAAGCGGATATAGGCGACCTCGTCAACGCCCTTTAACTCGTTCATAACGTACTTACCAATCAGCTGGCTAGAAATTTCGTTCTCACCCAGGCTCCGGACCTTCTTTTCCACCTTATCGGTCATCTTGGTCAGCCGCTCCATACTAATTGGGCGCTTTTCCGCTGACCGCACAATCCCATTGAGGATCTTTTGCCGACTGAACTCCTGGCGCGTGCCGTCCTTCTTGATAACCAAGAGGGGGGTCTGCTCGTAGCGTTCAAAAGTGGTAAAACGAAAGCCGCAGTGGATGCATTCCCGGCGCCGGCGTATAAAGGTACCATCCTCACTGGGCCGGCTATCAACAACTCGTGATCCGTTACGGTGACAATGTGGACACTTCATGCGCTTTCCTCCTTAATTGCTTTAATACTTTATTTTACCATAATCACTTTGCCCCAAGGTAGTCAACTAACTTAGCGACCTGACGCCGCAGTTCATTTAAGGAACCATCATTGTTGATCACCATGTCCGCTCTGCGGGCCTTTTTAGCCAATGGCCACTGGGCGGCAATTCGCTGTTCGGCCACCGTCCTTGTGTATCCGTTGCGGGACATCAGGCGTTGGACTTGGCGATCATGACTGACCGTAACAACGACAATTAGGTCACATTCCTGGTCGTAGCCCTGTTCAAACAGGAGGGGGGCGTCCAGGATTACGAATGGGATGTCCTGTTTTTTAAAAGCGGCTAGCTGGTCCATAATTGTCTCCCAAATCAGGGGCTGCATGATTGCGTTTAGTTGGTGACGAACGCCGGTATCACTAAAGGCCATTTTACCAAGGGCCCTCCGGTTTAAATGACCATCCGCTGTTAAAATTTCCCGTCCAAACTGGCCCACCAGCTCACTTAGGCCTAACTGACCAGGCTGTTGGAGGCGGTGGGCAACTTGGTCCGCATCGACAATCGGCAGGCCCACCTGACTGAGCATCTGACTGACGGTCGATTTGCCACTCGCAATTCCCCCGGTTAAGCCCACTACTTTAGTCATTTCTTTTCCTCCACAAGCGGCTGGCAGTGCGGACAGAAAGTCGTCCCCCGCTAGGCAACCTTGATCTTTACCATCTTCGTTCCACAGCGTGGGCAACGGTCACCAGCGTGTCCATAGGCGTTCAGCCGTTCTTGAAAGGCGCCGGCATCCCCAAAGGCGTTGGTAAAGCTGTGGACAGTCGTGCCCTTGTACTTCGTTGCCGTGGCCAGTTCCTTGATGATGTTATCGTGGAGGGCCTTCACCTTAGCTGGCGGAATCGTATTAGCCGCTTGTTCCGGATTAATTTTACTCATCCACAGGACCTCATCGGCGTAAATATTCCCCAGTCCGGCGACGTGGCGTTGGTTCAATAGGAAGGGCTTGATCTTCCCCCGGCTACGTGCCAGCTCTTTTTGGAAGAAGTCGCGGTGAAAGGCCGCGGCCGTTGGTTCCGGGCCAATCGTCTTTAGCCCCCCAACCTGGTTCTCCTCGCCGGTTTTGACCAGGGTCATCCGGCCAAACTTCCGGGTATCGTGGTAGCAGAGTTCACTGCCGTCGGTAAACTGAAAGACAACGTGGGTGTGCTTGTCAATTGGTCCCCCAATCGGCTGGTTGAAGTACTTACCCTCCATCCGTAAGTGGGAAACCATCGTCAGGTTATTCGTAAAGCGAAACAAGAGGTACTTCCCCCGCCGGTCAACGTCAGTAATCGTCTGGCCAATCAACGCCTGACGGAACTTTTCGACGTCGTTGGTAATTGTCTTGCCGTAGTAAACATCAATTGCTTGGATTTTCCGCCCCTTCGCAATCTTTAATAATCCGCGACGGACGGTTTCAACTTCTGGTAATTCCGGCATTTTATTGCCCCCTTACTTAAGATCGTACCAGGTATCGCCGACCTTACTGTCAACCTTTAACGGTACATCCAGTTTCACCGCTGAGTCCATTACCTGTGGTACCAATTTCTTCAAAACCGGGATCTCGTCTTGTGGCGCCTCAAAGACTAGTTCGTCATGGATCTGGAGGAGCATCTTAGCCTTGAGCTGACGCTGGTCAAGCTCTCTTTGCATCCGAATCATCGCAATCTTAATGATATCGGCCGCACTACCCTGAATTGGCGTGTTCATCGCCGTCCGTTCCGCAAAAGACCGCCGGTTAAAACTCTTCGCGTGGATGTCCGGCAAGTAACGACGCCGGTGGGTAATGGTCTCCACATAACCGTGCTCCCGGGCAAAGGCAATAGTGTCGTCAATGTACTTCTTAACACCAGGGAACTCCTTGAAGTAGTTCTGGATGAACTCGTGGGCCTGGGCCCGGGTGACGTGAATCCGCTGGGCAAGGCCATAGTCACTGATACCATAGACGATTCCAAAGTTAACGGCCTTGGCCCGCCGCCGCATGTTGCGGTCAATTTCAGCATCCGGCCCTAGGTGGAAGATTCGCCGGGCCGTACTTGCGTGAATATCCTCACCGTTTCTAAAGTCTTCCTGGAGATTCTTATCCCCAGTAATGTGGGCTAGGACCCGTAATTCAACCTGGGAGTAGTCAGACGAGAAGATTTGCCATCCGGTATGGCTAGGCACGAAGGCCTGCCGAATCAACCGCCCTTCCGGCAGACGAACAGGGATATTTTGCAGGTTCGGGTCAACGGACGAGAGCCGCCCTGTCTGCGTCAGGGTCTGAAGGTAACGAGTATGGATTTTCTGGTCGCTGGAGTGAATAACTTTCAAAAGGCCGGTAATGTAAGTTGACTGTAACTTAGCAATCTGCCGGTATTCCAGGATTTGTTCAACAATTGGGGCCCGGTCAGCCAGCTTCTCCAAAACGTCCACGGCCGTTGAGTACCCCGTCTTGGTCTTCTTGATAACTGGTAACTTCAGTTTTTCAAAGAGAATATGGCTCAGTTGCTTGGTGGAATTGATATTAAACTCCTCGCCGGCCTCTTCGTAAATGCCGCTTTCAATGTCAGCTAACCGTTCCTTAAGCTTACTGCCCATGTTTTTAAGGGTTTGGGCATCAACGTGGACACCGGTAATCTCCATTTTTGCCAGAACCCTGGTCAGTGGTAATTCAATGTCGGTATAGAGCGGGGTCTGCTTATTTTGGTTAAGTTTTGTAAAGAGAGGCGCTTTCAGATCATTAATTGCCCGGACTTTCTGGACAAGGTGGGTAAAAAAGGTCTCATCGTCATCGGGGATGGCCCGCTTAGCACCCTTGCCGTATACCTCTTCATCGGTACGAACGTCATGGTAATCATGCTCCAAGGCCACCTGACCAAGATCGTTACTGTTATCATTAGTATTAAGTAGGTAGGAAGCAAGCAGGAGGTCAAAGTCGACCGCCGCCAGTTCGATGCCGAGCCTATGCAAACCAACAATATGTGCCTTGGCATTAAAGACGTTCTTGTGAATCGTTGTTGACTCCAGAAGCTTCTTCAACGGGGCCTGTTTAAGCAACTCGGCGTCCCGACTGACAAACCAGTGACTGCCATCCCCCAGGGCAAAGCCAGCAAATGGAGACAAGTGGTAGTTAGCTTCTGGCATTTCGAGGTAGAAGCTGACCTCACCACTCAGTTGATCAAGCTCGCCAAGGTTATCGGCCGTTAATTCGGTATAGGTAACTGGCTTAACCTGGTCTTCCCCCTCTTCGGGGGCAACGTTCATCTTAGCCAGGAAGGACTTAAAGCCCATCTGCTGGTAAAAGTCAATTAATTCTTCCGTCTGCTCACCCTCGTATTTCAGGTCCTTCAGACTGATCTCTAAAGGCGCGTCCCGGAGAATCGTTGCTAAGGTCTTGCATTGACGGGCAACATCTTCATCCTCAATCAGGTGTTCCTTCATCTTGCTCTTCTTCAGGTCGTCAATGTGGTCATAGAGGTTTTCAACCGAGCCGAACTGCTTTACCAGCTTGATGGCAGTCTTTTCACCAACCTTAGTGACACCGGGGTAATTATCCGAAGTATCCCCCATCAGGGCCTTCATATCAATAATCTGCTTAGGGGTGATGCCAAGTTTTTCCTCTACGTGAGCCGGTGTGTAGTGTTCAGTATCCGTAACCCCCTTATGAGTGACGGCAACCGTGGTATGGTCACTTGCCAATTGGGTAAGGTCACGGTCCCCAGTGACCACTAACGTCTCGTAACCAGCGTCGTCAGCTTCCTTAGCAAGGGTCCCGATGATATCGTCCGCTTCGTAGTTCTTTAATTCATAGCTATGAAGCCCACTTGCCCTTACCAACTGGTGGACATAGGGTAACTGTTCCATCAGCTCTTCTGGTGTCTTGTTCCGTCCCCCCTTGTAATCGGCATACATTTTGGTCCGGAAGGTCTTCTTGCCGGCATCAAAAGCCACCAGGGCAGCGTCCGGGTGGAAGTTATCAAGGACGTGGTCCAACATTAATTTAAAGCCGTAGATTGCCACGGTGTGCAGACCGTCCTTATTAGTAAACTTATCGATTTGGTTGTGCATCGCAAAGAATGCCCGAAAAACAATACTATTTCCATCAATCAGTAATAATTGTTTGGCCATGTAGTTATTCGCTCCGTTCCTTTTTTTCTACTAACTAATTGTACCAAAGATTAGGGGTTATCGTTAACGTCATGCTGGTGTTCATCCGCTGATTAAAGAAAAAACGAGTCGGAAATTACCGACTCGTTTTTTCTTTAATCTCGGTTACTCATTCCAAAGATTTGTAGGAACGAGATGAAGAGGTTAATAAAGTCTAAATATAACTGTAAAGCACCGATGATTGCCAGTCCCGCGACTGAATTAGCGGTACTGTAATTAAGGTAAATCTGCTTCATCTTTTGGGCATCCCATGCGGTCAGGACCACAAAGATAATTACCGCAATGAACGAGAAAATATAAGCAATTGCCGGGCTCTTCAGGAACATGTTGATTAGGTAGGCAATGAAGAGTGCTACCAGGGCTGCTAGGGCTTGGGAGCCAAACTTACTGAGGTCTCGCTTGGTAACCGTCCCGTAGATTGTCATCGTCGCAAAGACTGCTGCAGACGACACAAAGGCCGCCGCAATGTTCGTCCCGGTATAGGCTCCGGCAATCAGTGCAAACTCAACCCCGTAGATGATGGCCACCACCATTAGCATGATGAAGCTCCCCACCGGGTTCCGGGTGGCACTAAAGCTGATACCCATTGTTAAGGCGAATGGCAATAACAGGATTAACCAGACCATCCCTGGGTGGACCCCAAAGTAGCCCATTACCGCATTCCGGAAAGTCGTCATTGTCTGCCACGCACTAAGCGCAGAAACAAGAACGGCTAATGTCATATATCCGTACATTCGGGTCAGGAATGTATTTAAACCAGCCTGGTCCGCAACAACACGCCGGCCAGAATCGCCAGGAAAGTTATTCATTCTTATTCCTCCTCAAATTATTTTTCGGTACTGTCAAGAATACCATACCGTCGCGGTGAAGGGGGCAAGAATGCTTACTTATTAAGCAATTCTTTGAATTTGTCCTCGTACTTCTCAATATCTCCAGCACCCATAAAGATCACTACGGCGTCGTGGTACTGGCTCAACTTGTCGATTGAGTCCATATCAATTCCTTCGCTACCCGGGATCTTGGCTTCCAGGTCTTCACTCGAAACACTGCCACTCTTTTCCCGAATAGAAGCAAAGATTGAGGTCACGTAGACCTTGTCAGCGCGCGAGAGGGTCTTAGCAAAGTCATCGATGTAGGCCGCCAGCCGCGAGTAAGTGTGGGGTTGGAAAACCGCCACGACCTCTTTATCAGGGAACTTCTGCCGGGCCGCATCGATAGTCGCCTTGATCTCGTTCGGGTGGTGGGCATAGTCGTCAATCAGCTTATCCCCGGCCACGTCGGTTTCACTAAAGCGCCGCTTAACACCGTGGAAGTTAGCCAGTTCCTTCTTGATTTGGTCCATGTCGACATGCTCCATGTAGGCAACAGCCAGGACAGCCAAACTGTTTAAGATACTGTGTTCACCATAGAGGTGGATGGTGAAGGTCCCCAGTTTCTGGTCTTTAAAGTAGGCATCGTAAGTCGAGCCAGCCGGTGTCCGCTTGATGTTTTCTGCCCGGAAGTCATCCTTTTCACCTGTCCCGTAATAGTAGACGGGAACATCGACGTCCAGCTTCCGCAGGTTAGCATCGTCGCCCCAGGCAAAGATGGCCTTCTTAACCTGCCGGCCGTAAGTTTCAAATGATGCCCGTACATCATCAATATCTTTGAAGTAGTCCGGGTGGTCGAAGTCAATGTTTGTCATGATGGCGTAGTCGGGGTGGTATGCCAAGAAGTGGTCACGGTACTCGTCCGCTTCAAAGACGAAGAAGCGGTCGCCAGCACTCCCCTTGCCGACCCCATCACCAATGAGGTAGCTAGTTGGTTCAACCGCTGCCAAAACGTGAGACAACAGTGCCGTGGTACTGGTTTTCCCATGGGCCCCGGCAATTCCAATGCTAGTGTGGTTGACAACCTCGTTTTCAACCGCTTCCGGATAGGTCAAGATTGGTAGGCCCATTTTCTTCGCCTGCTGAACTTCGGGATGGTCATCGGAAAAGGCGTTTCCTTTGATCACCGTCATTCCCGCCTTCAAGTTAGCCGGGTCAAAAGGCAAGATCTTGATTCCCGCCTTTAGCAGGGGTCCCTGAGTGAACGTTTCCTTTTCGATGTCCGATCCTAATACCGTGTTGCCCTTGTCGTGAAGGATCCGGGCCAAAGATGCCATCCCGGTCCCCTTAATACCAATAAAATAATAAGTCTTCGTTTCCATCATTAATTTCCTTTCTGACTAGCAGGGAAAAAGGGGCCTAAAAAGCACCCCGCCTGCTAAGCAAACTACCTTTTGTCCCCTAAATCATATAGCATTCCTGATTTTAAGCAATAGTGATTTAACAATTTTGATAATTATTTAGCAGGGAAGAAGGTGTCAGCCTTTGCAAAGTCGACAGCTTCACCAACTTCTTGCCAGTCATCAGGAATAATCCACAGGCCCTTCTTGTCGGGAGCATTCTTCATCCGCAATTCACGGAAGCCGCAAAGCATCCCGTCACTTTCTACCCCCATGAGGGCCCCCGGCCAAATAATCTTACCATCAGGCATCATTGCGCCGGGCCTGGCAACAACGACCTTAATGCCCGCCTTAACGTTTGGTGACCCGCAAACGATCTGGACAGTCTGGTCAGCACCAATCTGGGTCTTAGTAACCTTCAGGTGGTCAGACTTCGGGTGGTCCTTTAATTCTTCAACATAGCCCACCACAAACTTTGGATCGTGGTCCGCGGTGAGTTCTGCATCAAAGCCAGCAGCGTGAATCTGCTCGTTCAACTTGGCGACCGCTTCATCACTTAAGAAGACCTGGCCGTTTTGCCCCTTCAGTTCTGGCAAAAGTTGACTTGCGTTCATAAAGTTGTAGCCAAGCAACTGCTGGTCCTTAGCCGTGGTAATTTGGGCAACATCTTTGTTGACCTTGCTTACCTGCGCACCATTATCTGGTGCCGTGATTGTTACTAAAATATCGCCCATTTCGCTGGGATTATAACTCGCAATTAGCATCGAATGTTCCTTTCTTAAATAACTGATTCCCGCCCAAAATAAAAAGGGCGCAACGATAGCGCCCACTTCTATTAATTTGTTCAAGCGGGTCGGATTGACTTGCGCTTTATATTTTACTTCAATTTACGCAAAAAATCTTCCACTTGTTGCTTGGTTTTTCGATCTTTATTGACAAAACGGCCAATTTCTTTGCCATCCGCGTAGGCAACAAAGCTAGGAATGCCAAAGATATTTAGCTTCGCCGCCAGGTCAATGTTTTCGTCCCGGTCAACTTGCAGGAAGGTGAATTCCGGAAAATCCTTCTCAATCTCGGGCATTGCCGGTTTGATAAAGCGGCAGTCTGGGCACCAGCCAGCCGTAAAGAACAGGATATACTTCCCCTTCGCCAGCTTCTGTTGCAATTGGTCTTCCTTCATAACGGGTAAACTTTCCATTTGACCATCCCTTTCCTGATGTTTATTTTTTACTATATCATATTCTAAGCTTATGAAAAGTAAGTTGCACTTTTGGACTTATTTGGAGAAAATGTTACAATAAGATAACATTAATCGCTAATAAATAAATTACAAAGGAAGCAATTCAATGAATGATTCGAACAACACGCTTAATCCATGGTTAATTCCGGTGACGCTCGGTGCCTCCGGGGTGGCTGGCTTCGTGGCTGGTAAGCTATTTGGCAAACGGCCTATTTCGGCCAACCGGGCACTCAAGCTGATTCGCCATGACTTTGCCCGCGAAGGAACCATCACCGGCAGCTGGATTGACCACCGCCGCGTCCCCTTCCAACGCTACGCCGTTAAGACTAGCGCCTACCGGGGCGGATTGACGCGGCTATAAGACAATGAACCCGTCAACTACGAGTTCCGGGTGGATGCCTACACCGGCAGCCTGCTGGAACTCAAGCGGTTGGCAGACGATTAAATTAAAATTCCCCAGCAAGGTCAAAATACCTACTGGGGAATTTTTTTAAGCAAAGTGGGCAGTCAGTTTGTAAATTGGTTGTCCCTTGGCCGCAAATTTTTGCTCGTATTCGGTTTCAACGTTGTGCTCATTTTCATCACTGTTGTGGAGGTCGAGCCAGACCCCATCAAACTTCATCCCATAGTTATTCATGCTCTCCAGGGAGAATTCAAAGAAGCCCATATTATCCGTCTTCAGCTCGATGGTCCCCTGCTCTTTCAAGATAGTTTGGTAACCATCCAGGAAGGTGTGGTAGGTCAACCGCCGCTTGGCGTGACGCTTCTTAGGCCAAGGGTCGGAGAAGTTTAAATACATCCGGTCAATTTCGTGGGGTTCAAAGTAGTTAGTGATATCTGAACCATCCCCGCAGACCAGCTGAAGGTTGGGCAGGTCTTCTGTAAGGGCCTTCTTCAGGGCAATCGCTGCGACCGTCTCCTGAATTTCCAGGCCGATGAAGTTGACCTCTGGGTGGGCCTTGGCCATTCCGATGATGAACTGGCCCTTTCCCATCCCCACTTCCAGGTGAATTGGCTGGAGCTTTTCAAAGCGTTCTTGCCACTTCCCCTTCACTTCTTCAGCATTCGTCACCATTTTCTCTGGGTGGGCCGCTATTAACGGTGCTGCCCATTTTTTATGTTTTACACGCATATTAATATTCCTCGCTCAGTTTTTTCATTCGTAGTTTAAAGTAAAAGTGGGTTAAAAAGGCAAGCTCGATGCCCGCTAAGACAAGGTTGGTCAAGAACTGCCCCCAGTCAACCCGGAGGCCAATGCTGGCAATAACGATCAGCCCCGATTCAATCAGGGTCACCCGGGCTAACAGATACTGGAAGTCCGCCACCCGCTCATTTTTGGTAACCGGGTACAGGTGGGTAAAAACATTCCCGTCGTACTGGTCAAAGAGCGGCATTAACTGGGTGGCAATTAAGTAGATGAATAACAGGGCCATAACCGTATTCAACCAGTGAACCGGAATCAAGAAGGTGAGGACCATCCCCAAGACAGTCAACCGACTGACAATTCCACTAATCTCGGTGTTACGGACAAAGCCCCGGGCGTAGATGTACGACCAGGGATGCTTGCCAACCGTCAGCCACTTGATCAGGCCCGTTGCCCACTTCCGTCGTTTGACATTCCCCTGGACACTTGGGACGTCGGTAAAGAGGTTAAAGAAGCGGTAGACGCTGTACATCCGGTCCTCTTCCATCTTGATAGCCGCCCGCCAATCAACCATCAAATCACGGTATACCAACCGCATTGCTAGGTCTACGACGATTGCCACGATAAGACCCACCGTGGGGGTCACCAGCCAGGTTGCTAAGGCCGCTAGGGCGGGGTTAACCCAGTACTCTGCCCGGGTCCGCCACTGAAAACGCGCCCACCGCATACTAATTGACTTACGGGCGGTAAATAGCCAGTCATCCTTACTGACCATCGCGGTCAAAAAGATGAAGACAATGTCAACCGTCGATAACTTTTCGGTCGTCATGGCAAACGGTAGGGCCACGAAGGTCCCCGCAATGGTAATCAGCTCACCCAGAAGCAGACTGTAAAAAAAGGCCTTTTTGAGGTAGGCCTCCATTGCCGTTACCTGGGGTAAAAGGAATACCGGGTCGGGCCGCTTCAAAAGGGTTGCCAAGCGACCGAACTGGGCAATTGCGACAAACCAGATCACCAGTAGCCAGCGACTCCACCACAAGTGGGGACCCAGGGTTGGTAGCCACTGCCCATAAACGTAGTCCAGCGCGCCGAAGAGGAAGAAGAGGGCGATTACGAAGTGGTCATTAAATACTAGCCGCCAATACTTTAACAGCATCATAAAGTGGCGCTGGCGCCGCGTTGCAAATAAGTTATTCATTTTGCTCATCCCTTGCTAAGCCAAGATAGATCTCATCAAGTGACTCGTCCGGCCGGTCAGCCTGTGCCCGCAGCTCGGCCAGGGTTCCGTGGGCCTTGACCTGGCCGTTAGCAAGCAGGACGAAGCGGTCACAGTACCGCTGTGCCGTGTCCAAAACGTGGGTCGACATCAAAACCGCAACCCCCGCCGCCTTCTTTTCGGCAATCAGATTTAACAGGTCATGAACGGCCAGCGGATCCAGGCCGTATAATGGTTCATCCACGATCAGCAGCTTGGCATCCGTCATGAACGCGCAGCAGATCATCACCTTCTGCTTCATCCCCTTAGAGAAGTTTGCCGGGAACCAGTCCAGCTTGTTCTCAAGCCGGAAAGTCTTCAGCAGCTTGTTCGCCCGCTGCCAGGCCTGGTCATGGTCCAACTGGTAGGCGTTCATCGTCAATTCCAGGTGCTCTCGTAAAGTTAACTCATCGTAAAGGATGGGCGTTTCGGGAACGTAGGCAATCTGCTTCTTGTACTCGTTGGGGTTGTCCTGAAGGTTCAGACCATTGAGGGTGATCTCCCCGGAAAATGGCCGCAGAATCCCAATAATGTGGTTTAACGTCGTTGACTTACCAGCACCGTTGAGGCCAATCAGGCCGACCAATTCACCGGGCTGGACATCCAAGTTCACTTTCTTTAACACTGGTATTTGGGAATATCCCCCAACCAGGTTCTTCACTTCTAGTGCCATTAATATGCCTTCCTTACCAACTTTCGTTTTCAAAAATTCATTATACCATACCGTAAATTCATGCAGTTTGGAGTAAATTTAGGTATACTAAGATTAACATAACATTAAAGGAGTGGTACTTATGACTGATTGTATTTTCTGCAAAATAATTAATGGTGAAATTCCTAGCTACACAGTTTACGAAGACGACGTTGTGAAGGCCTTCTTAGATATCTCACAGGGGACACCGGGCCACACTTTGGTCGTCCCAAAGAAGCACGTCAAGGACATCTTTGCCTACGACGAAGACCTTGCGGCAGCGGTCTTCTCCCGGATCCCAAAGATTGCCCGGGCCATTAAGCAATCTAACCCCGCTATCAAGGGCATGAACATCATTAACAATAATGGTGAGGTTGCTTACCAGTCCGTATTCCACTCCCATATCCACCTTATTCCCCGCTACACCGACCAGGACGACTTTAAGATGATCTTCAAGGATAACTCCGGCAAGTACAACGAAGAAAAGTACCAGGAAATTCAAAAGGCCATCGCTGACCAATTTAAGGACGCCCAATAATGCAAGCAATTAAAAACTTTATTAGTGATGTGAAAAAGCTGGGCCAGGAGGGTAAGCAGCTCCAGGCTAACCTGGCAAAGCTCCAAAAAGCCCTACCGGCAGTGACCGAATACCAGCAGGAAGTAACGACATTGATCGACAAATGGAAGTTCAAAGACCAACACCGTCTTGACCGGATTCAAGAGATTGTCGAAAAGTTGAATAAGCGGTTTAAATAAAACGGTAACGGAATTTCCGCACTTACAAAAGCTGGGCAATGGACCATTAATTAATTCATTGCCCGGCTTTTGTGTATCCATGTCATTATCCAGCGCCATATTCATGTCAAGTACACAAAAAATCCGCACTGCGCCTTTTAAAAACGCAATGCGGATTTTTGAAAACGGGCAAGGGGTTGTGACAAAAAGCCTCTGAATCAGAAGCTCCATTCGGAATTTAACAA
>NZ_AZGM01000051.1 GCF_001435935.1 Limosilactobacillus panis DSM 6035 | reverse complement strand
CCGAAAATTTCATCTAACTCCATTAATTATTTGGGACTTATGTCACAGCCCCTTTATCTTATTTTAAATCTTGTTCACTGGGCATTTGGTGAGCATGTTTGAGTTTACTGATTTGGTGCTCACGACCGTCATTGACGATGAACTCGTCAACCGCCCCGCAGTGGGTACAACAAACCACAATTTGGTATTGCTGGGAGTCATCGTTATTGGTAGCACCCCAGTTTCGCTCCGCAATTACCAGGGGTCCTTGATGACACTTATAACAGGGCAGGGCCAACTGCCGGTCCTCGCGAAAGCCATCCCCGGTTTTCCCGACCAGGCCGAAGCGGTCCTCGCCGTGAACATTATCGAAGTTGTTATAAAACACCATGATCACTTCCTAGAATTCTTTAGTTGCCTGCCGTTTCAGCTTGGCAACCAGGAGGATGATAAGCTCAACCACAAAGATTGACGCCGCACAGATCACAAAGAGGACGTGGTATGAAGCCGCGCCAATCACCAGGCCACCAAAGAGGGGTCCGAATGCCTTACCGAGCGAGGAGTAGGCATTTAAAATCCCCTGGTACTTCCCCTTCACCGCGACGGGCGAAAGGCTGTTTACAATCGCTGGCATCGTCGGGATGGCCGTGGCCTCCCCAATCGTCAGGACCACCATTGCCAGGATAAACCAGGCGTAGGTCTTGGCGACCAAGAGGAGGACAAAGGACAAAGCAATGGTGAACGTCCCGATGTAGACCAGCATGTAGGGGTTGTTGTACCAGCGGTTGATCCAGGAAAGGGCCAGCTGGGCCAGGACAATCAAGATCCCGTTGATGGTCCACAGGAGGCTGTACTTGGTCATCGAAATCCCCCGTTCGGTCATGAAGACGGAGAGGTTACTGGACCACTGCTCGTACATCATCCAGATTACGCAAAGACTAATGAAGAAGGTCCAGCAGACCCACAGGTTGGCCTTGGGCATCTTGGCCGCCCGTTGGTCTACCGTAATGTCGACCGTTGGTGTCTCCCCACTAGTCTTGTCGTCCCCATCTTTAAAGTGGACAAAGACAATCAAGATGAAGATGAGGTAGAGGACGGTGGTAATCGTAAATAGCGGGGCAATGTTACCGTGCGCGTACTGGTAGAGGGGCCCGACAATCGTGGTCCCAATCACCATCCCCAGATTATTGGCAAAGTAAAGCATGTTGAAGACGTAGCGCCCATCCTGGCCCGTCCGGGTAGCGTAGGAGTTGATCATCGTCATGATCCAGCCGTTGAAAAAACCAATGGCGGTCAACAGGAAGGCGTAGATCGGCCAGCCGTTAAAGAAGATCATCAACGCGATCACGATGGTTGCCACGATGGAACCGTTGAGCAACAGGTGGCGGGGGTTATAGCGGTCAAATAAGAGCCCACTGATGTAGCTCCCAACCACGTTTGCCCCCGAGTAGAAGAGCAGGATAATCCCGGAAACGGTTAGCGACTCGTGCAGCTGTTCATGCATATAGATAGTGGTGAGGGGCCAGACAAAGCTGTTGCCAATGCTACTGATGAAGATTCCAACCAGCAGCCACTTCAGTTGAACCCCGTTCTCTTTTTGCATCCGTGACATCTCCTCCCGATTGCAAAGAAAAGGCTGGAAAAAACACCTTTTCTCTAGCCTTTCTTTCTCCGTATATTCATGCTGGACAAATAATTATTACTGGTGTTCCTCCGGAACGTAGGCCACCGACGCAAACTTGTTGTACGACTTAGCGAACAGCAGCTTAACCGTGCCCCGCGGACCTGACCGGTTCTTTTCAATAATGACTTCGACTTCACTGACGTTGGCAGCATCATCGTCGTCCTGCTGGCCAGGGCCACCACCCTGGTCCTCATCATCGTCTTCATCATGCTCGTAGTAGTCGTCCCGGTAGAGAAAACTAACGATATCGGCATCCTGTTCGATCGATCCGGATTCCCGGATATCGGACAAGACCGGCCGCTTATCTTGCCGTTGTTCCACTCCCCGTGATAGCTGGGAAAGCGCGATGACTGGGACCTCTAGTTCCTTGGCCAGTTTCTTGAGCTGCCGCGAAATTTCCGAAACTTCCTGTTGCCGGTTGTCGGGATTGCTCCCTTCAATCAGCTGGAGGTAGTCGATTACAATCAGACCCAGGTTTCCTTGTTCCTTAGCCAGTCGCCGGCAACGGGCCCGAATTTCGGCCACCTTGATCCCCGGCGTATCATCAATGAAGATTTGGGCATTCGACAGGGTCCCCATAGCCATGTACATGCTCTCCCACTCCTCGGGCGTCAGCTGCCCGGTCCGTAGGTGGTTCGCATTGATGTTGCCTTCCGCACACAGCATCCGGTTGACTAGGGACTCGGCCCCCATTTCCAGGCTGAAGATGGCCACCGAGGTTCGTTTACCTTCGTCGTCCGTCCGGGTGGCAACGTTCTGGGCGATGTTTAAAGCAAATGCCGTCTTCCCCACCGCGGGCCGGGCCGCGATGATGACTAATTCGTCCTTATGGAGCCCCGTGGTCATCTCGTCCAACTGCTTGTAACCGGTCTTGAGCCCCGTCACGTCGGTCTTTTGCTGGGAGAGCTCGTCGATGTGGTTTAAGGACTCATCAAGGACCGTGTTGATCTTCTTAAAGTCCGACTGGTTATTACCCTCCGAGACCCGCATGATGTCTTGTTCGGCGGAGTCGAGCAGGTCTTCGATTCGTTCATCGTCGGCGTAACCCTTGTTGATGATCTTCGTGGCGGTGTTGATCAACCGCCGCCGGGTCGCCTTATCATGGACAATCTTGGCATAGTAGCTGACGTCTCTAGCGGAGGGGACGGAGGAGGCCAGTTCCGCAATGTAGGCCGGGCCGCCAACGTTTTCCGTCTGGTTGTCCTTAGCCAGGGCACTGTTCATCATGATCGGGTCGATCGGCTGGTCATCCTCATAGAGGTCAACCATTTTTTCAAAAATCAACTGGTGGGCACGCTTGTAGAAGTCATGCGGCTCCAAGTATTCCATTGCATCCGCCAGCGCGTTTTTACTTAAAAAAGCAGCTCCAAGAACTGCTTTTTCTGCTTCAATATCGCGCGGTTCTTCTTGCATTGGTGCATTATCCATGGCGATACCTCTTTTATCTTAACAATTTACCAACTACTTTTCGGCAATGTGAACCCGAATTTCAGCAGTTACTTCTGGGTGCAGCTTGATTGGCACGTTAACGTAACCAAGGGCCTTGATTGGGGCGGCCAGTTCAATCTTCCGCTTGTCAATCTTGACCTTGTACTGCTTTTCGAGGGCCGTGGCAATCTGCTTAGTGGAAATCGAACCAAACATCCGGCCATCTTTCCCGGCCTTTCCGCTCAGTTCAACAACCGTCTTGTCATTTTCCAGGACCTTCTTAACCTTCTTGGCCTCGGCCAGCTCTTCGGCCGCGTGCTTTTCTTCGGCCCGCTTTTGGCCAGCTAACTGGCTCATTGCGGCCTTGGTGGCTTGCTTAGCCAGGCCCCGCTTAATCAGGTAGTTTTGGGCGTAGCCGTCTGGAACTTCCTTGACTTGGCCCCGCTTACCGCGTCCACGAACATCTTGTGTAAAAATAACCTTCATGTCTGTCACTCCTCTGTTTCTTCTGTTTCATCAACCGGGTCCTGCTTCAACAGGCCCAGCAGTGTTTCCTTAACTTGGGCAATCGTCTGGCCACTAATCTGGGTCGCCGCATTGGCGAGGTGGCCACCGCCGCCCATCTTCTCCATAATTACCTGGACGTTAAAGTCGCCCATTGACCGGGCCGAAACGCCAATCACGTTGCCCGACCGGAGGGTAATTACAAATGAAGCGTCCACCCCCGCAATCTGCAGGAGCATGTCAGCCGCCTGGGCCGCCGTTACCGAGTCGTAGTAGCGGTCCTCCTCGCCGGCACAGATAGCCACCGAGTTGCTGATCTCCGCCCGCGCCAGGAGGTGGTTACGCTCCATGAAGCTGTGCGAGTCCTCCTTCATAAAGGCCTGGATCATCATCCCGTCGGCCCCCGCCGAACGCAGGTAGGAGGCGGCATCAAATGTCCGCGTCCCGGCGCTCTTGGTAAACGACTTCGTATCGATCTGGATCCCCGTCAGCATCGTGGTGGCCTCGAGCTTGTTCAGCCCCTTCCCTTCACGTGGCTGGTACTCGAACATCTCGGTGATCAGCTCACAAGTTGAGGAAGCGTACGGCTCGATGTAGACCAGCAGTGGGTTCTCGGGGAACTCCTCGCCCCGCCGGTGGTGGTCAATGATCACGAGGCGGTTTTGCAGCTTCTCAAAGAGGGCTGGCGAGATCGTAATGCTTTCCTTGGCGTGGTCCACCATGACCAGCAGACTGTTGCTGGTTGACTTGTTGATGGCCGCCTCGGGGGAAATCACGTGGTCCTTGATGCCATGATAGTTATCGATTTCCCGCATCAGCCGGCGGATGTCGGAGTGCTGGTGCTCATCATCGACCACGATCCAGCATTCCTTGCCGTTCATCTCGGCAATCCGGCGGATCCCCAGGCAGGCACCCAGTGAGTCCATGTCGGGGTTCTTATGGCCCATGACAAAGAGCTGGTCAGCCTGACTAATTAATTCTCTGAGGGCCTGACTAATCATCCGTGCCCGCACCCGGGTCCGTTTCTCCATCGGGTTGGTTTTCCCACCGTAGAAACGGGCCGGCTTATCCTTGGAGCGGACAACTACCTGATCGCCACCCCGGCCGAGGGCAAGGTCCAGGTTGTTCTGGGCCGTGTCGGCCAGTCTGACCAGGTCGCTTTCCCCGTAGGCAATTCCGACACTCAGGGTCACCGGCGAGTTGCGTTGGGACGTGTTTTCCCGGATCACGTCTAGGATCTTAAACTTCTTCTTTTCCAGGGCCTGTAATGAAGCCTCGTGCCCGATAATCAGGTAGTTATCATCATCAATGATTTTCATCAAAAGGTGGTTAGCGGTCGCCCACTTGTTAATCTCCGAGGTAACGTAATTATGGAGGTTGGAGACCGCGGAATCGCTCATCCCCTGGATCAACTCATCGTAGTTATCGAGGTAGATATTCCCGAGGAAAATCTGTTCCCGTTTAAACTGCTTACTGATCTGTTCATACTTCGTGACGTCCATCAGGTAGACCACGTGGTTCTTGTTCTGGACGAGAAACTCAAATTGTCGTCCCTGCCACGATACGACCTGCGCTTTCTGGTCATCCGCATGCTGTAAAACCAACTGCGCGAGCTCCTGATCGACCTCGGCAAGTGGCTTGCCAACTACCCGCTTCAGGCTAAAATACCGCGCCATGTAAGGGTTGATCCATTCCACCGCGTGTTGGCGGTTCAGGATGATCATCCCCATCGGCATCTCTAAGAGGGCCTCTTGCTGGCCCTGCTTAATCTGGTATAGCAAGTGATTCAGGTATTCATTAGCGTCAATGACAAGCCGGCGCAACTGCTTCACACTGGCCAGGCCGCCGACGAGGGCGATTACCAGCACAACTATCCCAACTAGCCAGTTAAAGATAAAGGCAAAACATAAACTAATAATGGTTAATAATAGCAAATAGCAGACATTCCAGCGGACTGCTGGGTGTTTAAAATAAAACAGCCAGGCTTCACGACTGAAAAACTTTTGCATAGTAATCCTCCCAAAAAGGACCTAAGTTGGCCCATTTTTTTCTTGGATAATCCTATCATATCACATCAACCAGACACACGCTTGATTTTCAAAAGGGTGTCCTTTTACTACTAGTATATTACGAATCAGAGTAAAATTATTAAGGAGACGCTCAGGCATATTTATGGAGGAAAAATGACCCAGAAACTTAGTCATCACCAATTTAATATTCTCATCGTCATGTTCGTTTTAATCTCGTTCATGTTGGGCTGTAACGAATTTATGGTTGTCGGTAACCTGTCCCTGATTGCGGGCACTTACCACGAATCACTAAGCCAAATTTCCTGGCTGGTGGCAGTGTTTGCGTGGACCTACGCCATCGTGACCCCCCTGGTTGCCCTGGGCACCAACCACTGCAACAAGTACTACCTATTGGTGGGGATGCTGCTGGTCTTTTTGGTGGGGACGATCCTGAGTGCCAGTTCACCCACCCTAAATATTTTCCTACTTTCCCGGGTTATCACCGCGTCGGTCGCGGGGATGCTTGAGTCGGTCCTCTCCGTCATCATTTACCAGTTGGCGGCGGACCCCAAGCAGCGGTCGATGGCGATTGCCTATATTTACACCGGCTTTAGCCTGGCCTCAGTGGTCGGGGTCCCGCTTGGTACCATCATTGCGCACTATTGGCGCTGGCAGGATGCCTTCGTGATGGTGGCGGTGGTCACGGCCGTTGCCACCCTGCTGGCATTTATGGTCCTCCCCCGCAACCTGCCCGGTGAAAAGGGGAATTTTCGCGATCAGCTAGTCTTGTTACGCGACTACCGGGTATGGCTGGGAATCTTCTTTGTCATTTGCGCAGCGGCGACCCTCTACGGCTACTACACCTATATCCGACCGCTGATTCGGCAAGCCCTCCACTTCAGCGCCACCCAGCTCAGCCTGATTCTCCTCATCCTCGGGGTTGTCGATATTTTTGCCAACCAGGCCTCGGAGAGGATTGCCGCGCGGGGTGGCTTTCGGACCCTCCGCCCAGTCTACATTATTAACCTGGTCTTGCTGGCCCTTTTCAGCACACTGATGTGGAATCAATGGACCGGGGTTGCACTCTTGATCCTGCTGGGCTTTACCGTCGCCGTCTTCGGGTCCCCACTCCAGGTATTCTTCTTAGACCTTGCGACTCGGCGGTACCCATCGGCCGTGATGCTAGCCTCGACTCTCAGTGCGATTTTCTACAATGCTGGAATCGCCCTGGCGGCTATGAGTGCCGGCCAGGTTTACCGGCACTGGGGACTGACTGCCCTGGGCTGGAACTCGCTTGCCTACTGCCTGATTGCCAGCGTTCTGGTCTTTGCTTTGGCGCGGGTTAAACGGCGGTGATGCTACGTGCATTTTGCAATGCAGTAGGCTTATCACTCCTATTACCGCTCATCTAGCATGATTTCATTTTCCCGGTTATTTTCCTGATAGTGCAAAAAAGCAATCCTCGATAAAAATTCGCGGGTTGCTTTTTCATACCGTCATTTAATAATTTGTCAAAACAAGTAGTCTTTAGTACTGCTTCTTAGCAGCAAGACTAGGTCAAACATCCCCGGTAACTTGGCCCCGCAATAGCGACAAAAGTGAGCGTGTCACTGTTTATGGCGTTTGGACCCCACAAAAAAAGAGTGAAGCAGGGACCATCGTTGGTTCTTGCTTCACTCTTTTTATTCACGAATTAATCTTCAGCAACAAATGGCAAAAGACCCATAATCCGTGCACGCTTGATAGCGATAGTTAACTTACGTTGGTTCTTAGCACTGGTACCAGTAACCCGACGTGGTAAAATCTTACCCCGTTCGGAGATGAACCGCCGTAATAAGTCAGTATCTTTGTAATCGATGTATTCGATGTGGTTAGCGGCGATGAAGTCGACCTTGCGACGACGACGACCGCCCCGACGTTGTTGTGCCATGAAATTACCCTCCTATCTGGTAAAAAATTTATTTAGAATGGTAACTCATCATCGGAAACGTCAATCTTCTGTTCCCCGTCATTATTGCTGTCGGGTGAGAATGGCGCGTTGCTGGTTGGGGCATTGTTGTTGCCACCAAAACCACCATTGTTTGGTGATGGGTTTCCTTGAGGAGCATTATTAGTTTGCGGTTGATTACCACCGAATTGCTGGGATTGACCACCAAACGGTTGATTGTTGCCATTACTAAATGGTTGCTGGCCACCCTGCTGATTCATCCCGTTATTTTGACGAGGCTCAAGCAATGCGAAGTTATCAACTACCACTTCAGTAACGTAAACACGGTTACCCTGCTGGTTCTCATAGTTCCGGGTTTGAATCCGGCCTTCGATACCAACAAGCGAACCCTTGTGTGTGAAGTTGCTAAAGTTTTCCGCGGACTTACGCCAGATAACGCAATTGATAAAGTCAGCATCTCGTTCCCCATTTTGGTTTCGGAACTGACGATCAACGGCCAGGGTAAAGGATACCACTGCCGTCCCGCTTGTAGTGTACCGAAACTCAGGATCTCGCGTTAAACGCCCAGTTAAGACTGCACGATTAATCATAGATCGTTCTCCTCTCTATTAAAATGACAATCTAATTAAGCATCAAGCTTAACGATCATGTGACGTAGGATATCGTCACTGAACTTTGAAAGACGGTCAAATTCGTTCAATGCTTCGTCAGAATCAGTAGTCAAGGTAATTACGTGGTAAGTACCTTCAGTGTACTTGTTGATTGGGTAAGCAAAGCGACGAGTGTCCCAGTCCTTTGATTCAGCGATGGTTGCACCATTGTCCGTCAGAACCTTGTCGAACCGGTCAACCAGTTCGCTCTTAGCTGATTCTTCGATGTCAGGACGAATGATGTAAGTAATTTCATATTTACGTGTTTCCATGAATGTTACACCTCCTTATGGACTCTGGTTCTCCTTAAAGTAAAGAAGAACAAGGAGAGTAGACGTCTGTACGTATACTCACAGATATAAAATATAGCATAAATACAACTATAAAACAAGCGACGATAACGATAAATCCTGAAAAATGCGGTCACTTATTAAATACGCATTTTTCAGGATTTACATCTTTTTATTCCGGATTTTCTTCGCTTACTTGGCCGTCGGCTTCTTCCTGGTCAGCGGTGGTCTGGTCACTGTCGTCATCAGTTTCCTTTTCCACCTTGGCCATGGTAGCAACCTTGGCGCCGTTATCCATCTTCATCAGATGGACACCAACGGCTGCCCTCCCAGTTTGCGATACACTTTCGATACCGAAGCGGATGATGACACCCTGGTCAGTGACCAGCATGATGTCTTCGTCCCCGTCCACGGTCGTCATCCCAACCAGTGGACCATTCTTCTTCGTCACGTTGACGGTCTTCACACCGAGACCGCCCCGGCCCTTGATTGGGTAATCTTTAGCCGGCGTTTGCTTTCCAAAGCCGTTTTCACTAATTACCAGGACGTTGGAGTCGGCATTTAGTGGGGCCGCGCCAATTACGTAGTCATCATCACGAAGGCGGATTCCCCGGACACCGGCTGCGCTCCGGCCCATTGACCGCACAACGTCGGAGTTAAAGCTCAGGGCATAACCGTGGTGGGTCCCGATAATCATCGGCTGACCATCGTTAATCACGGCAACGTCCATCAGCTCATCCCCATCGTGGAGGTTGATGGCCTTCAGACCGTTACTCCGGATGTTCTTGAACTCTGGTACCGCTGTCCGCTTAACGGTCCCGTACTTGGTCGTGAAGAAGAGGTACTTGTCATCATCATTGGTCTTGTGGGAAACGTTGATAACCGCACTGATCTTTTCCTTGCTGTCGATGTTCAGGAGGTTGATGATTGGAATCCCCTGGGCAGAACGCCCGTATTCGGGAACCTCGTACCCCTTCATGGAGTAAACCTTCCCGGAGTTGGTGAAGAAGAGGAGGAGGTCATGGGTTGAGCTGGAAATCAGCTGCTCGATGAAGTCGTCATTATGAACGCCCATTCCCTTGACACCCCGGCCACCACGGTGCTGGGACTTGAATTCGTCTACCGGCAGGCGCTTGATGTAGCCGTTGTGGGTCAGGGTCACAATGATGTCTTGTTCCTCAATCAGGTCCTCGTCTTCGATGTTGGTAATGTCACCAACCTGCAATTCGGTCCGCCGCTTGTCGCCAAACTTCTTTTGGATTTCCATCAGCTCATCATAAATGGTCTGGTTGATCCGTTCCTTGTGGGCCAGGATGTCCTTGTAGTCGGCGATGGCGGCCATCAGTTTCTTGTACTCGGCCTCAATCTTTTCCCGTTCCAAACCGGTCAGCCGGACCAGCCGCATGTCCAGGATGGCCTGAGCTTGCCGGTCAGACAGGCCGTAGTTGTTCATCAACTGACTCTTGGCAACCTCACTGGTCTGGGACTGGCGGATGATGTTGATGATTTCGTCGATGTGGTCCAGGGCAATCCGTAAACCTTCAACAATGTGGACCCGACTCTGGGCCTTCTTCAACTCAAACTGGGTCCGCCGACGAACGACGCTTTCCTGGTGTTCCAGGTAGTATTCCAGAATCTGCTTTAAACTGAGAATCTTTGGCGCCCCGTTGACGATTGCCAGCATGTTGAAGTTGAAGGTTGTCTGCATCAAGGTCATCTTGTAAAGGTTGTTTAAGATGACCTCCGCACTGGCGTCGCGCCGGACATCGATCACAATCCGCATCCCGTCCCGGTCGGTTTCATCGTTAACGTCGGTAATCCCGTCAATTTCCTTGTTCCGGGCCAGTTCAGCGATCCGGCTGATCAGGTTAGCCTTGTTGACCATGTACGGAATTTCGTGGACAATGATCCGCTGCTTGCCGTTCTTTTGCTCTTCAATATCAACCTTGGCCCGCACGATAATGCTGCCCCGGCCAGTCTCATAGGCTTTCCGGATACCGGCTTTACCCATAACGACCCCACCGGTCGGGAAGTCCGGACCAGGGAGAGCCTTCATCAGTTCAGGAATCGTTACGTCTGGGTTCTTCATCAGCATGTGGATGGCGCTGATGACTTCACCGAGGTTGTGGGTGGGAATGTTCGTCGCCATCCCGACGGCAATCCCGGAAGCCCCGTTGACCAAGAGGTTCGGGAAGCGGGCCGGCAGGACAACGGGTTCCTTTTCAGTCCCATCGTAGTTTGGTTGGAAGTCCACGGTATCCTTGTTGATGTCCCGCAACATTTCCACCGCGATCTTGCTCATCCGCGCTTCGGTATACCGCATGGCGGCCGCACTATCACCGTCGACCGAACCGAAGTTACCGTGACCGTCAACCAGCATGTAGCGGTAGCTAAAGTCCTGGGCCATCCGGACTAACCCTTCGTAAATCGAGGAGTCACCGTGGGGGTGGAACTTCCCCATGACATCCCCGACGATCCGGGCAGACTTCTTATAGGGCTTATCCGGGGTAACTCCCAGCTCGTTCATCCCGTACAGGATCCGCCGCTGAACCGGCTTCAACCCATCACGAACGTCTGGCAAGGCCCGGGAGACGATAACACTCATGGCATAGTACAGGAATGAATTCTTCATCTGGCTCGTCAGCTTAACGTCCGTAATTCGATTATTTGACATGTCTTCAGCCAATGTCGTTCCTCCTTTTCCGTATTATCCCCGACTAGAGGTCAAGGTTTTCAACAAACTTAGCGTTCTGCTCGATAAAGTCCCGCCGCGGACCAACCTTGGTTCCCATAAGCATTGGGAAAATTTGGTTAGCCTGTTCGGCGTCGTCTAATTGGACCCGGAGCAGGTGCCGGTTAGCAGGGTCCATCGTGGTTTCCCACAGCTGCTCGGCGTCCATTTCACCAAGCCCCTTGTACCGTTGGATAACCGGTTTCGGGCTCGGCTGTAAGGAGCTAACGACTTGCTGCAGTTCTTCGTCACTTTCGATGTACTTAACAAACTTCCCCTGCCGAACTTGGTATAGCGGCGGCTGGGCAATGTAGACGTAGCCATGGGTGATCATTGGCCGCATGAAACGGTAGATCAAGGTCAAAAGCAGGGTCCGAATGTGGGCCCCATCGACATCGGCATCGGTCATGATGATCAGCTTGTGGTAGTTGGCCTTGGTTATGTCAAAATCGTCCCCAAAGCCGGTTCCCAGGGCCGTGAAGAGGGAACGAATTTCGTCGTTAGCCAGGACCCGGTCCAGGGTGGCCTTTTCAACGTTCAAAATCTTCCCCCGAATTGGCAAGATCGCCTGAGTCAGCCGCGACCGTCCCTGCTTAGCAGAACCACCGGCGGAGTCCCCTTCGACGATAAACAATTCCGAAATGTTCGGGTCCTTACTGGTGTTGTCGGCTAACTTACCAGGCAGGTTGGAAATCTCCAGGCCGCTCTTCTTCCGGGTAACTTCCCGGGCCCGCTTAGCGGCGACCCGGGCCTTAGAAGCCAGCTGGCCCTTTTCGATGATCTGCCGGGCCTCGTCTGGGTGTTCGAGCAAGAAGCGGTTAAAGGTGGCCGCAAAGACATGGTCGGTGGCGGTCCGAGCATCGGAGTTCCCCAGCTTGGTCTTCGTCTGACCTTCAAACTGCGGGTCCGGGTGCTTGATGGAGACCACCGCCGTCATTCCTTCTCTGACGTCGTCACCAGACAGGGTCTCGTTGCTCTTTAAGATCCCCGCCTTATGACCGTAGTCGTTAATTACCCGCGTCAGGGCCATCTTAAAGCCGGTCTCGTGGGTCCCACCTTCGTAGGTGTGGATGTTGTTGGTGAAAGTCAAAAGCTCGCTCCGGTAAGAGTCGGTGTATTGCAAAGACACTTCCACCGTAATCCCGTTTTCCTTCCCTTCAACGTAAATTGGCGGCTCAAAGAGGGTTGTCTTATTTTCGTTCAGGAAGTCAACATAGTGACGGATCCCACCTTCGTAGTGGAATTCCTGCCGCTTCGGGTTTTCTTCCCGCTTGTCTTCAATGGTGATCTTGAGGCCCTTGTTCAAGAAGGCCAGTTCCCGCAGCCGGGTCGTCAAGGTCTTGATATTGTAAGTCGTGGTTTCCCGGAAGATTGCCGGGTCCGGCTTGAAGTGAACGATGGTTCCGTGTTCGTTTTCCGGAAGGTTGTCGTCGATCACCTTCATCGCGGTCTTAACGTGACCGTGATCAAAGTCCATGTAGTAGCGCTTGCCTTGCCGGGCAACTTTAACGTCTAGTTCGGTCGACAGGGCGTTAACGACCGAGGCCCCCACCCCGTGGAGCCCCCCGGAAACCTTGTATCCGCCACCGCCGAACTTACCACCGGCGTGCAGGACCGTGAAGACCGTTTCCAAAGCGGGCTTACCAGTTTGTTCCTGGATGTCAACTGGGATACCACGCCCGTTGTCTTTGACCGTGATACTGTTGTCGGGGTTAACCTCAACGTTAATCTCGTCACAGAAACCAGCCAAGGCTTCGTCAATCCCGTTATCAACGATTTCCCATACCAGGTGGTGGAGACCCTGGGCTGAGGTCGACCCGATGTACATCCCGGGACGCTTCCGGACCGCATCCAGTCCCTTTAAGACCTGGATCTGGCTGGCATCATATTCACTCGCTAGTTGCGCTTTCGTTTCTTTTTGTTCGTCGCTCACTATGCTTCCTCCTTAACTAATGTACCGTCCTTTATTTTGAAGATCGTCGGTTCGTTGATTAGCTGACGGGCAACATCACTCAGGCTGGTGGTCGTCAGAAATGTCTGAACTTTATTCTGAATTGCCTTTAACAGGTGGGTCTGCCGGACCGTGTCCAGTTCGGACAAGACATCGTCCAACAGTAGTAACGGGTATTCCCCCGTCTGGGCCTTCATTAGGTCAATCTCGGCCAGCTTGACGGATAGCGCGGTTGTCCGCTGCTGGCCCTGGGAGCCAAACGAATGGACGTTTTTCCCGTTGACCATGAAGCGGATGTCGTCACGCTGGGGGCCATACATCGTGCTCCCCTGGTCGATTTCTTTGGCCTTATTTTCCTTGTAAATCGTCAACAGCTGCTGGTAGGCCTGGTCAACCGTCGTCTCGTCATCGATCTTAAGCTGGGTGGCGTAGACCAACCGCAGTTCCTCCTTGTACAGCGAAATCTGGTGGTGGAGGTCAGCGGCCCACTTCTCCAATTGCTGCAAAAAATGATGCCGGGCAACGATCACCTCGGCACCATACGCGGCCAACTGGTCTGATAAAACGTCCAACAGGACCTGGTCATGCTGTTGACCATATTTCAACTGTTTGAGGTACTTATTGCGCTGTCGGAGGAAGGTCCGGAACTGGCTGGCATTGTATAAGTACTTGCTGCTCATCTGACTGAATTCCATGTCCATAAACCGGCGGCGTAAGGACGGGGCCCCCTTGACCAGTGATAAGTCCTCCGGTGCAAACAAGATGGCGTTCAGGTTGCCAATATATTGGGATAAACGCGCCTGCTCGAGGTGGTTCACCTTGGCCCGCTTGCCTTCCTTGGTAAACTGCAGTTCCAAGGGCACCTTCCCGCTTGCCTTTTGCACGACCCCGCTGATTGTCGCGGTCTGGGCCTGCCAGTTGATGAGTTCCCGGTCATTGTTGGTCCGGTGGCTCCGGGTCAGTGACAACGCATAAATTGCCTCTAGCATATTCGTCTTCCCCTGCGCATTTCGACCAATCAGGACGTTCACCCCCGGCGCAAAGTGGACTGTCTGATCCTCATAGTTGCGGAAATGACGCAGGTGCAATTCTGTCAGGATCATCTACTGATTCCTACTTACTTTCAATCTGGAGCTGGTGACCGTCAGGGAGGGTAACCAGGTCGTCAGGATACAACTTCCGGCCCCGCCGGTCGTCAGCTTCGTTATTAACTAAAACCGTATTTTCTTTTAAGTACCACTTAGCAGCACCACCGGTTGGAATGACGCCCTCTTCTTTGAGGACCTGGCCCAAGGTGATGTAGGGGCGGTCGATTACAACTTTTTTAGCTTCCAAAAAATTTCACCTACTTTACACTCTCTATTATACCACAATCACAAGCGAAAATGGCCGTCATAGCCCATCTCAGCCGATTGAACTTTTTCGAGGCTTTTTTATCAAAACGGGGTCAAAATGGCTCAATTTGCAAATAAAATCATTTGAGGCCAAATTCCCTAACGTAAAATGCCCTTGACCACGAAATGTGGCTAAGGGCATTTTAAATTATTTCACTAAATCTGATGTTAGAACGTCCGCACTGGGGTAATCAGGTGAACAAAGTTTTCCGTATCTTCCGTTGGCACCAGGGTAAATGGCCGCAGTGGGGAAGTGAAGGAAATTTTGATGGTGGCCTGACCAAATGACCGTAAGGCGTCCTTCATGTAGTTCGGGTTAAAGGAAATTTCAAGGTCTTGACCGTCTAAGGCGGTGGTGGCGACCTCTTCTTCAACCGTCCCGATATCTGGGGAGTCACTGCTGATTTGGACACGGTTCGATCCCGGCTGGATAGTCAGCTTAACAACATCGTTCCGGCTCTCGTGAGACAGCAATGAAGCACGTTCAATTGAGGCCTGGAAGGTGCCGGCTTCAACTTCCATCGTCGTATCGGCGGTGGTTGGGATCAGCTGGCTGGTTTCTGGGTAGTTACCTTCGAGCAGGCGGGAGAAGAAGTGGGTGTTGCCAAAAATAAAGAGAACTTGGTTTTCACTGACCTGCAGCTTGATATCTTCCTTAACGTCACTGACCATCCCCGAAAGTTCATCCAAGCTCTTCCCGGGAATAATGATATCAAAGTTCATGCTGCTGTCGACGTTTTCTAAGGCCACTTTCCGTTGTGCTAACCGGTGACTATCGGTGGCAACCGCCGTCAGGAGCCCATCCTTCAAGGTAAAGTGAACCCCGGCAAGGATTGGCCGACTCTCCTGCTTAGAAACGGCAATGACCGTTTGCCGAATCACTTCACGGAGGACATCGTTAGGGACGGTGATGGTGTTATCAGATTCGATTTCCGGTAGGTGGGGGAAGTTTTCGGCGTCTTGACCGTTAATTTGGAACTTGGCCGTCCCGGAGGTGATGTCGGCCTGGAAACCATTTGTAACTTCAATTGTTACTTGCTTGTCTGGCAGTTTCTTAACGATTTCACTGAAGAAACGGGCAGGTAACACAATGGCCCCTGGTTCCTTAACTGTTAAACCGTAGTCCTCGTTGCTAGCGTCAATGACACTTTCAATGGTGATGTCTGAGTTACTACCAGTAAGGACAATCCGGTCATTATCAACGACCATCTTTAAGCCCGTTAAGATTGGAATGGTGGTTTTAGATGAGATTGCCCGAAGAACATTATTTAGTTGGCTAATAAATGCGGGACGGTTGATTGTGAAATTCATAGAATGACACTCCTTTTGTGCTGTTATATATAAATATATTTTATAGTTTAAAAATAGTAGTCGTAGTAGGGCCTGTTGATCCTGTGGAAAAGTCCGTTAAGACTATTATAACAAGCATTTTCACTTGTTGATAACTTGTGGATAAGTCTTGGGATAACTTCTGTACTTATCCACAGCTAAGCTTGGAGCTGGTCTTTGAGCTTGTGAATATCCTTTTGGAGTTGGGAGTCGTCCTTAGCGGTGGCCTCAATTTTATCAATGGCGTGCAGAACGGTCGTGTGATCCTTACCGCCGAATTCCTTCCCAATCTTAGGCAGGGAATAGTCCGTCAGCTCGCGCGTCAAATACATTGCGATCTGCCGGGGCATCACGATTTGCTTGACCCGCTTCTTACCCATAATGTCGGCCTGGGTAATGTTGTAGAAGGAGGCCACCTGTTTTTGAATCTCGTCGACCGTAATCCGGTGCTTGGTTGAGTGGCGGAAGTCCTTGAGGGCCCGGGATGCCAGGTGGGGCGTGATGATCTCGTTGCTGAGGTCCGCGTAGACCTGGACCTTGGTTAAGGCGCCTTCAAGTTCCCGGACGTTCGTATCAATCTGACCGGCAATGTAGTTCAAGGTGTCATTGCCGATGTCGATGTGGTCCTCTTCAACTTTACTCCGCAGGATGGCAATCCGGGTTTCCAAGTCGGGCGGCGTAATTTCAACGGGCATCCCCCACATGAAGCGAGAAACCAGCCGGTCTTGTAGTTCGGGAATCTCCCGTGGCATCCGGTCACTGGTCAAGACGATTTGCTTTTGCTGGTCGTAAAGGGTGTTGAAGGTGTTGAAGAATTCAATTTGGGTTCCCTCCTTGTCGGCGAGGAACTGGATATCGTCGATCAATAGGAGGTCGAGGTTCCGGTACTCTTCGCGGAACTGTTCGGTGGTCCGCTTTTGAATTGAATTAATGAAGTCATTCGTAAATTCTTCGCTGGTCACGTACTTGACGCGGGCGTTCTTATTAATCTTAAGCATGTAGTTACCGATGGCTTCCATTAAGTGGGTTTTACCAAGACCGACACCCCCGTAGATGAAGAGGGGGTTCATGTAGCCGGGACGTTCCGCGGCGTTGAGAGCGGCAGCGTGGGCAATCTTGTTGCCGTCACCGACAACGAAGGTCTCAAAGTTATAGTACGGATTTAATGGGATATTTGATGTTGATCCCGTAACATTTTGTGGGGTTGGTGATTTAGCTTTTTCTCCCGTTAAAACGTAAACAGGCTCAACGGGGCGGCCCAGTTCACGCTGGACGTACTCCTTGAGCTTTTCCGTTAGGTTCTTATTCCAGAAATCCCGGTGCATTGGCGTCGGTAGTTCAATTTCTAGACGATTTTGCGAGAGAGAAATCGGTTTTGCCGGAGCAATAAAATTGTCAAAAGTCACCTGACCGGTGTATTGACGAAAAGAATTTTGGATCGCTTCCCACAGAGAATCGAGCTCAGTCAAAATAATTCCTCCTAGATATTTAATTTCAACCGGTATTTTATCATTCTCTAAAAAAGTTTTCCACAGGGTGAGTGAGTGAACAAAAAATTTACACAACTCTGTGTGTAATTTGTCTTTTGGGAGTGTGGAAATGGTGGAAAGAGTTAAATAAATGGTGGCTATTAACAGTGAATTGTGGATAACCTATTGCTGTAATAGCGGTGTTTTATCGAGTTTTCAACAGAAATACACAGCCCTGTGGATAACTTAATAACAGGATGTGAATTTGGGGATGACCGGTGGATTTCCCTGTGCAAAAATTATCCACAGGGGGAGCTTTTACACAGTGCTGTGGATATTTTTTAACTCTCTGTGGATAACTAAAAAAATTAAATAAATTTTGGCCGTTTATTAATCTTGAAAAGTATGTTATACTTCCAAAGTATGTTTGAAGAAAGATTAGAAACAATCCCATTTATAAAATAGGAGGTGCAATCGCATGAAGCGCACGTTTCAACCAAAGAAGCGTCACCGTGCACGTGTCCATGGCTTCCGTAAGCGCATGAGCACCAGCAATGGCCGTAAGGTATTAGCACGTCGGCGTCAAAAGGGCAGAAAAGTATTATCTGCATAACCACGGCCACTTTTATAGTGGCTTTTTTTATTGTATTAGGGGCGGGCAAGCAATTCAGCGAGCAACGATCGTTGGCGTTGTTGTTTGCCGAGCCCTTTTTTAGTACCGAAACAAGTAAGGCTGGAGATTAGACATCATGAGAAAGTCATACCGAGTAAAAAAGGAAAGTGAGTTTCAACGGGTTTTCGAGACTCACAATTCCGTTGCAAATCATAAATTCATCATCTATCAGATGGCTAAGCCAGGCCAAAAGCATTTCCGGGTCGGAATTTCAGTTGGGAAAAAGATTGGAAACGCGGTTCACCGTAACTGGGTCAAGCGGCGCATTCGCCAGACCCTCTTAGAGGTGAAACCCCAATTGCGGTCAGACGTTGACTTCTTAGTAATTGCCCGCCCGGCTGCTGATGGCTTGGAGATGGCAGAAACAAAGAAAAACCTGGTCCACGCGTTGAAGCTGGCCAAGTTAATTAATGAAAAGTGAGGAACAATAGCGTGAAAAAGAAGAAAAAAGCCCTGAGCTTAGCGGCCATTGCCGGCTTAACAATGCTGCTGGCCGCGTGTTCTAACAAGCCGGTGACGAGTCACAGCACCGGCTTTTGGGACCACTACATCGTTTATAACTTCTCGCAGTTTATCATCTGGCTTTCCAACCACACCGGTGGCTATGGGATGGGGATCATCATCTTCACGATCATCATCCGGGTCCTCCTTTTGCCACTGATGTTCTATCAGACCAAGTCAATGATGAAGACCCAGGAATTAACGCCCAAGTTAAAGGCAATCCAAAAGAAGTATTCATCACGTGACCGGGACTCAATGATGAAGATGCAGGAAGAGACCCAAAAGCTGTACAAGGAAGCGGGTGTCCACCCGATGGCTTCGATGCTACCGATGATTATTCAGCTGCCAATCATGTGGGCCCTGTACCAGGCAATCTGGCGAACCCCTGAATTGAAGCACGGGACCTTCCTCTGGCTGCGGTTAGGGCACACCGACCCTTACTTCATCATGCCAATTTTGGCGGCGGTCTTCACCTTTATTAGTTCCTGGCTGTCAATGGCCTCCATGCCGGAGAAGAACAGCATGACGACGATGATGACTTGGTTCATGCCAATCATGGTATTCTTCATGGCCCTAGGCTTCTCGTCCGCCATTACCCTTTACTGGGTAGTTTCTAACGCCTTCCAAGTTGTTCAGACCCTGTTGATTCAAAACCCATTCAAGATTCGTAAGGAACGGGAAGAAAAGCAACGGGCTGAAAAAGCGCGGAAGCGGAAGTTGGCTAAGGCCAAGCGGCGGGCCTACCAAAGCAGACGTAAATAGGTAAAGTCCGCAACTTAAATTATTAACTGAAACTTGAAAGCCCTGAATTGCAATGAAATCATTGTGGTTCAGGGCTT
>NZ_AZGM01000050.1 GCF_001435935.1 Limosilactobacillus panis DSM 6035 | reverse complement strand
TACTTGGCGGCGATTCTGATTCGCCTGAAATAAAGTTTTCAGACGGACCCTAGTTATTCAACTTATGTGGCGTTACGTATAAAGTTTTCTGCCCGCGAAAAGTAACGAAACCGGGCTTAGCACCGTTAGGCTTATGAAGACGTTTGACCGGCAGGTAGTCAACGGGCACGTTATCAGAATCGCGTCCCTTTGAGAAGTAGGCCGCTAGCTGAGCTGCCTCCAGGATGGTCTGGTCACTCGGGTGGGTATCACGAATCACGACGTGGGAACCAGGGATGTCCTTGACGTGCAGCCAGATTTCATTCTTGTTAGCGGTCTTGAAACTTAGTCGGTCGTTTTGCAGGTTGTTTTTGCCAACGAGAACGAGGGTACCATCACTAGTGTGGAATTGTTCAGGCTTACTTACCCGGACCTTGCGTCGCTTACCCTTATGCTTGTTCTTGATATATCCTTCCTGCTGTAGTTCCAGGCGGATTTCCTGAATGTCAGATGGCGAGGCGAGGTCGATTTGGTTCTGAATGTTTTCAAAGTATTTGATTTCCGCGTTAGTTAGCCCCAGCTGTTTGTTGACATAAGCCACGGAACTCTTTAACTTATCATACTTGGTAAAGTATTTCTGGGCGTTTCGTGATGGGGAAAGCTCGGGGTAGAGGTCGATTTTAAGGGGCTTGTTGTCATTGTAGAAGTTGGGGAGGGTGATTTCCTTCATCCCGTGCTTCAGCTTACCAAGGTAAGTGGTCAGAATCTCGCCGCGAATCCGGTACTTGTCCGCTTCACTGGCGTCTTCAAGCTGCTTATTAAGTTTCTTAACCTTGCGCCGATCCTTCTTAAGTTCGTTCTTAATGACCTTGATTACCTGTCCGGCCAGTTCCTTAGAGCGGTCCTGCTGGGCCTTCTGGGCATAGTAACTATCGAGCATTTCGGACAGTGTTGAAAAGTGCTGGATGGCGTTTTCGTCAGCCCCAACTGGTGGGAAGGCCATGAACTGTTTTTTCTTACCATCGATGATAACGGGGTCCGGGTTATCAAAACGGTGAATAAACTGCTGGTAAGTAGTTGGGAGGTGGTCACTTGCTAGGAGCCGGTTTGCCAGGTCTAAGGACGTGTCATGACCCAGCCCTTCATAATGGCCTTGCAATTGTTTGGCGAGGTCTCTAGGGGCAGAGAACTCCCGGACCAGGTCACTGTAAAGCTGGTTAGGCAGGTAGGGATTAGCCTTATCCTGTTTCGGCGGCATGACAAAAGTTGCCCCGGGCAAAAGGAGACGGACGCGGTTCTGGTCAGAACCGACGTGCTTAATGGTATCAATAATCTTGCCCGTCTTATCATTGACCAGGGAGATGTTACTGTGCCGGGCCATGATTTCACTAACTAAGATGAGTTTCTGGCTGTCGCCCAGTTCATCGCGGGTATTAAAGATGAGACGAATGATCCGGTCGTTTCCGACTTGTTCAATCTTTTCCAGAACGGCACCGTCAAGGTATTTACGCAACGTCATCGTGAAGTTGGTAGGTACAGCAGGATTCGTGAACGGCACTGTCGTGATTTGAATCCGGGGATAGGTTGGGTTGGCTGAGATTAACAGGGAATAGTTATGCCGTTGGGCCCGAATAGTTATAATCAACTCAGCAGGGTAAGGCTGGCTGATTCGAGCGACCCGGCCGGTCTTTAAAGTCGTATTTAGTTCGTGCACTATGGCATGGGTGAAGAAGCCATCGAAAGACATTGTAATTACTCCTTTACTTTTTACGTTCATTAAAAAGGCGGTATTAATTATAACGTTTTTACCGGTGAAGCGCCAAGCCAAAGCCCTTCTTCGGGTGAAACAATAGTTGGTTTATGACTGCTCTTGTGGTATGCTTCTTATATTATGGATATTTTCTAATATCACTTGCAATTATTCTATTAAATTTATAACGACTTGGAGGAAGATAAGATGAAAATTGCTGTTGTTACGGACAGCACCGCCAACATCACTCCTGAAGAGGCGGCGAAAAGCAACATTCATGTTGTTCCAATTCCGTTTTCGATTGATGGGAAAAACTTCCGTGAAGGAGTCGACATTTCAACTAGTGACTTCTATCAATTGCTGAAGACTTCGAGTTCTTTTCCAAGTACTTCCCAGCCATCGATTGGTCAAATGATGGAACTCTACCAGAAACTGGCCGATGACGGCTACGATGCGGCTATCAGTATCTTTTTGACTGGTTCCATCTCCGGCTTTCTGGGTAACGTCGCCCAAATTGCCGAAGAAATGAAGGATACGATTAAGATTATCCCGTTTGACTGTCACATTACCTCTGAACCGATGCACTACGTTGTCTTGGAGGCGGCCAAATTGGTTCGCGAACACGAAAATCCGGACGAGGTCATCGCTAAGTTACGGACCTTAAGTGATACGATTAACGATTTATTCGTGGTTGATGACCTGCAGAACCTGGTTCGGGGCGGCCGACTTTCTAACGCCTCCGCCTTTGTGGGATCGATCCTGAAGATTAAGCCTCTTCTGTCGTTCGATAATCCCAATCACTCAATTGAGGCCTTTGAAAAGGTGCGTTCGATGAAGAAGGCAAAACTGCGGTGTGAACAGATCTTCAACGAGAAGTTAGCCAAGGTTGATTACCCAGTACGGGGAATGGTGATTCACGCTAATGACAAAGAGGCTGGGCAAAAGTGGCTGGATAAACTGCAGGCTGAACACCCTGATATTGACTTCACACTAGGTTACTTCGGCCCTGTGATTGGCACTCACCTTGGACAGGGTGCCTTAGCCCTAGCCTGGATGCAGGATACTACTAAGAAGCCCTTGTAATGGATATGAAGAAGAACTGGCTAAAATATGCAGGAATGATTATCATCGCTGCCGTCCTCACTATTTTGGTGGGGATTAACAGCTTTCGGATCGTTGCCCCCACGGGAGTACTAATTGCCCCATTGGCTGGGTTGATTCCCGTGGCAGTTACCATTGCTATCGGGACCGTCTCTGGAATTATTACGGCCGTGGGTGCTTGTTTTATCTTATTGTTGTTGGGGGATGCGGACTGGTTGATGTTAGCCAACTTCGTTCTCATTACGGCCATGGTTGGCTGGATTATCGGCTGGCGGTTACCACTGCGGCAAAAGGTAAGTCACCAGCAGCTGATTTGGTTAGCGCTGGGCGCGGCCATCGCGGAGGCGGTCCTAAACCTTATTTTCGTCGGTCTCGTCGGCTGGCAAACGGGAGGTAACTGGTTGGCCTTTATTCGACTGGACCTGGTGGCCACTATTCTGACGGCATTGCTGTATGCTGTTTTGACAGCGCCATTGGCAATGGTATTCCGCTGGCTTGTCCGGCAGATTTTGCCAGATGATAATCACCCGGATAAGCCTCAAGGGCCCGTCGAAATCAACTTGAGTGAGCATAGTAAAAAGAATAAAGAAAAGGGTGGAAAATAATTTTCCTCGGCATGTCTACCTAGCCGGGAAGATATTTCCCGCCTTTTGTTTGGAGGATGAAATGGAGAGTTGGTTATTTTTAGGGGTCGTCTTACTGATTGCCCTGTTTGGCAAAAACATGTCACTGGTGATTGCAACGGTTGTTGTGATGGCCCTTAAGCTCTTGCCAATGACTGCTAAGTGGTTGCCGGTTATCCAGAACCGGGGAATTAACTGGGGCGTAACGATTATTTCCGTGGCCATCCTGATACCAATCGCTACCGGTCAGATTACCTTCAACGACCTCTTCAAGGCCTTTCGAACGCCGGCGGGCTGGATTGCAATTGCAGCAGGAATCGCGGTTGCCATCCTTTCTAAATACGGAATCAACCAACTGGCGGCGGTTCCCCAGGTGACGGTGGCGTTGGTCTTGGGAACCATCATTGGCGTGGTTGTCTTCAAGGGGGTTGCCGCAGGACCGGTGATTGCCAGTGGGATGACTTACTGCATTGTGAGTTTACTGAATTTACATTTTTAAAGCATGGAAGCTGAAAAACTTTGAAGTGCGCTTTTGACCGTAATGGACTTGCTTTGTGGCGCTAGATAGGTTTTTCCGCGACTACTGTATAATATTCAAAAAATGAAAAAGTGGGTTGGGAAAAATTACATTTTTCCCAACCCACTATTATGGTGCGCCCGGCATGGGTATTAGCTAGGTGGTGAAAGTCCACTATGGGCCGTAGTAG
>NZ_AZGM01000008.1 GCF_001435935.1 Limosilactobacillus panis DSM 6035 | reverse complement strand
TTGCTTGGCCGCACTCTTCCAATCATGCGGTTCGCTTAGCCTCCTGCGTCCCTCCATCATTCAAACGCATTCAACTGGTACAGGAATCTCAACCTGTTATCCATCGCCTACGCCTCTCGGCCTCAGCTTAGGTCCCGACTTACCCTGGGAGGACGAGCCTTCCCCAGGAAACCTTAGTCATTCGGTGGACAGGATTCTCACCTGTCTTTCGCTACTCATACCGGCATTCTCACTTCTAAGCGCTCCACCAGTCCTCACGGTCTGACTTCGCCGCCCTTAGAACGCTCTCCTACCACGTGCACGTAGTGCACATCCACAGTTTCGGTAATATGCTTAGCCCCGGTACATTTTCGGCGCAGGATCACTCGACTAGTGAGCTATTACGCACTCTTTAAATGGTGGCTGCTTCTGAGCCAACATCCTAGTTGTCTATGCAACTCCACATCCTTTTCCACTTAGCATATATTTAGGGACCTTAACTGGTGATCTGGGCTGTTCCCCTTTCGACGGTGGATCTTATCACTCATCGTCTGACTCCTGAGGATAAATCGATGGCATTCGGAGTTTATCTGAAGTTGGTAACCCATGACGGGCCCCTTGTCCAAACAGTAGCTCTACCTCCACGATTCTTTTCCTCAAGGCTCCCCCTAAAGAGATTTCGGAGAGAACCAGCTATCTCCAAGTTCGTTTGGAATTTCACCGCTACCCACACCTCATCCCAGCCATTTTCAACTGACACGGGTTCGGTCCTCCAGTGCGCTTTACCGCACCTTCAACCTGGACATGGGTAGGTCACCTGGTTTCGGGTCTATAACTACATACTTCTTACGCCCATTTAAGACTCGCTTTCGCTACGGCTCCGGTTTTTCTACCTTAACCTTGCATGCAATCATAACTCGCCGGTTCATTCTGCAAGAGGCACGCCGTCACCCATTAACGGGCTCCGACTGCTTGTAGGCACATGGTTTCAGGAACTATTTCACTCCCCTTCCGGGGTACTTTTCACCTTTCCCTCACGGTACTGGTTCACTATCGGTCACTAGGTAGTATTTAGCCTTGCGAGATGGTTCTCGCAGCTTCCAACGGGGTTTCACGTGTCCCGCCGTACTCAGGATCCTGAACGGAGAATGTGACGTTTCGTCTACGGGGCTATCACCCTCTCTGGCACAGCTTCCCAGCTGTTGCGACTACGTCGCATTTTGGTAACTCCATTGTTCAGTCCTACAACCCCAGTAAGCAAGCTCACTGGTTTGGGCTCTTCCCCTTTCGCTCGCCGCTACTCAGGGAATCGATTTTTCTTTCTCTTCCTGCAGCTACTGAGATGTTTCAGTTCACTGCGTCTTCCCTCTGCTAGCTATGAATTCACTAGTCAGATAACCAACGACTAAGTTGGTTGGGTTTCCCCATTCGGAAATCTCCGGATCAAAGTGCACTTACCACTCCCCGAAGCATATCGGTGTTTGTCCCGTCCTTCATCGGCTCCTAGTACCAAGGCATTCACCATGCGCCCTTCATAACTTAACCTTGATGATCACTTCGTGATCACCTTGATTAATTGAGTTAGCGATTATTTCGTTAATAAAACTCAAATAACGCGGTGTTCTCGGTTTATTGTTTT
>NZ_AZGM01000049.1 GCF_001435935.1 Limosilactobacillus panis DSM 6035 | reverse complement strand
ATTTTTGTTAAATTCCGAATGGAGCTTCTGATTCAGAGGCTTTTTGTCACAACCCCCAGATGTTCCATTTCCTTGGATGCTCAATTTAAAAGTGCTACGCCAAGTGTCAAGTAGGTGGCGAAACAAAGCCATAGAAAATAAGGAATAAGTAGAATACCAGCGGCTTTGCTTACTGAGTAAAATTGAACCATACAAATCCCAACCAGCAGGTCCATCATTAGGATAATAATCAACCCAATCCAATAGCGGTTACCGTTGAAGAAGATAATACTCCAGATGAAATTTAATAGGAGTTGAGAATAAAAAGTAATCAGACTTGGCGTTCGAAGTGAGTGAGCCGATCGATAAATTAAATAACTTGAAATGGCAATTAGCAGATATAAAATTGGCCAAATAATGCCAAAAACAACGTCAGGTGGTGAAAATGGCGGTAATGCCAAATCATGGTAAACGGCCTTAATGTCTCCAGCAAGCAATGATGAAAGAATTCCCAAGCCCTCGATTCCGACAATCAATCCGACCATGATTCCGAAATTCTTAATCTTTCCTGATTGCATCAAATCGCCTCCCTATTAAGGAATAGCCACCGCCTTAACTTCTCTACAAACTTTAATTATACAGGGAATCTGTATTACTATCCAAGCTTTAGAACAAATTCGTTGGATCGCTATATTACTAGTGAGAACCAATTTAGAAAGATTAATTTTAAGTTTAATCCTTATATTACTAGTAGAACACGATGAAATTTGGAAGAAGGTTTAAAGAATTGGTGACGTAAAACAGTAAGATTCTTGATAATTTTAAAAATAATAGGGTCCGTCTGAAAACTTTATTTCAGGCGAATCAGAATCGCCGCCAAGTAAACG
>NZ_AZGM01000048.1 GCF_001435935.1 Limosilactobacillus panis DSM 6035 | reverse complement strand
AAGTTGTCGAACCGCCGTATACGGAACCGTACGTACGGTGGTGTGAGAGGTCGGTAGTTGAACTAATCAATTACCTCCTACTCGATCGAATAGTCAAGTATATTAGGGTGTTTCTTTGAATTTAATTTAAGAAAAAAACTATTTAGGTAGTCAAAGTAGCTTAAGAAAGGAATTTAAGGTATAGCCGGATTTACAATCTAAGTGCAACATCATAAATTAAACAAAAAGGCCATGAAGACCTAAACTTAAATTGACCAAAAAATAAGAAAGGTGATCTTCATGACTCAAATTGATTCTAACATTCCTCGTTACTACCATCAATTAACTAGTGAGCAGCGTGGGCAGATTGAGGCACTACATGATCTGAACTGGTCTAATGCCGCGATCGCCAGAAAGCT
>NZ_AZGM01000047.1 GCF_001435935.1 Limosilactobacillus panis DSM 6035 | reverse complement strand
AAAATATGCCCTGTGATACCAAGGGATCAGTCTGTCTTCATACTTTCAAGTTTCAGGTGTGCAAATTATTATTTAAAATGTTATTAATGACACTTTAGCAAATTGTTGATGCTGGATTAAAATAGTATACTTTAATGTATGGTAAATTCAAAGAAACACCCTAATATACTTGACTATTCGTAGAAAAATATAAGTTCCGTTCGTAAATCCATCTAGTTTGCGAACGGAACTTATATTTTTAGACTGGCACTTGTTTTATTAATCTTTGTATACGTCTTGCGTTTTACCAGTTAATGAGATTTTATCCAGACCATTATTAAGCTCATAGTGGTCATCATTGACTTGCTTTTCCCGATAGCCAGCTTGGGTGAAAGCGTCAACTAACTTGGCCATAAACTTGTGCCCGGCTGCTGGTGTTTCGTAGATCATATTGTCTAGATACATTGGCCGGTCAGTACTCTGTCGAACAAATGTGATTAGGTAAACCTGTTTATCAGTCTTGGTGATTTCCGAAGCGTTTTGCATTAATGACATTCTAATCCCCTCCTTTTTCAATTATACTTACTTTTATAAAAACATTTCAATAACTGGGGGTTAAAAAGAGGTTGGCCCAGGAAAAATTACCAATTTTTTTACTGCCACTTTTCGATTCTTCGCCGGTTGATTCTGAACCCTTTAACAGCCCACTTGATCCACTGGGTAATGGTTTTCTTGCCGAGGCTGAGGGGACGGGAAATTACTTCTTCAAAAGTATCCATATACAGGTTACCGTACTTGTCGAGGTGGCCAAACTGATGATGGTCGATTTTAAATGAATAGACATCTTCACCCTCACTTACCGGGTCGATCTCAACATCATTATTTTTCATTACTGATAACAGATCTTCATTCGTCATTGTTTTCATTAAAGTGATTCCCCTTTCATAATACTTACCTTTATTGTAGAGTTAATTTGTAATTAAGTTAAATCAATTCCCAAATGGAGGTGGAAAAATGAATCCGGATACGTTTCAAAGCCTGCAAGATTGGCTGCGTGGTCGTCATTATGACGTCGAACTTGATGGTCAAAAATTAGTTTTAAAACGAGGAACAAAGGAAATGGCTAAAGTAACGCCACCAGACCGTTATCAGGTTTCAGCAGTCGATATGGCCTTTGATGGGTGGGTCGAATTTAATAAGTGCCTGCGGAATATTCGTCATTATTTAGTAGCCCAAGGGCAAGCAGGTAAGTAGTCATTTGATATGATTTAGTAATTACTGAGGCTGGTACACGAGTACCGGTCTTTTTTATACATTGATTCACCTAACTGATGAATAAAAATACTATTATTACAAAATATACTGAATAATAACTACTGAAGATGTATATTTAAACCAATTAATTTTGAAGAAGGTGTTGATATGAAGAAAATCAAGCAATTATTACTGCTGATTGCAATCCTCCTTCCTTTCCTGTTTGCACCAGCAGGGGTACTTGCGGATACCAACTCTGCCAGCAGTTCATCGAATCAGGCTGCTGATAAGCAAAGTAGTGTTGCGGCAATTAAAAAGCGGGGAAAGATTGTAATTGGGACGGCAGCCGATTATCCACCGTATGAATTCTCCGTTAAGGAAAACGGGGTTAGCAAGCGGGTCGGGATCGACATTGATCTTGGTAAACAACTAGCAAAGGACTTGGGCGTCAAAGCCGAGTTTAAGGTAATGAATTTTGATTCCCTATTAGTGGCCTTAGAGACGCACAAGGTTGATGTTGTGATTGCGGCCATGAGTCCGACTCCTGAACGGGCCAAGAGTGTGGACTTTTCCAAGGTTTATTATGGTGACAACCAAGATATCGTCATCAACAAGGCCGAAGAGTCCAAGTACAAGAACTTGAAAGACTTTAACGGGAAAGTAATTGGGGCCCAGAACGGCTCTGAGCAATACGACCTAGCCAAGCAACAGATGAAGGGGGCCAAGCTTAAAGGCCTTGACCGGGTAAACAACTTAATCATTGCCCTCCAGTCACACAAAGTCGATGGGGTTGTAATGGACTCGACCCGGGCAAAGGCCTTCGTTGCTAATAATGATAAGTTGAAAGCCATTAACCCCCACTTCAAAGTAAGTGGACAACAGGGGACAGCTGTGGCAGTTGCTAAGGACTCGCCAGGACTTGTTGCAGCTACCAATAAGACGATTACCAAGTTGCAAAAGCACAATACTTTTGACAAAGTATACGTTCCCCGGGCTGGTAAGTACATGAGTCAGGGGACCAAGCAAAATACCGTTTTGAATTACTGGAATTACTTTGTACGGGGGATTGTTTACACCCTGGTCATTACGGTTTTCTCCGTCTTCTTTGGTTTCATCCTGGGCTTTATCTTTGCAATGTTCCGGCGGTCCAAGAATAGGATCTTGCATAGCTTAGCGGTTGCCTACATTGAATTTATCCGGGGGACCCCAATGATGGTCCAGGTAATGTTTGTCTACTTCGGAATCGGTGAAATTATTCAAAACATCCCCGCCCTAGTTGCCGGAATTATTGCCGTTTCCATTAATTCTGGGGCTTACGTGGCCGAAATTATCCGGTCCGGAATTCAGGCCATTGATTACGGACAAGTCGAAGCATCCCGAAGCTTAGGAATGAGCAAGAAATTGGCAATGCGGTATGTGATTATGCCCCAGGCGCTGCGTAACATTTGGCCCGCACTAGGTAATGAATTCATCACCCTATTAAAGGACAGTTCGATTGTTTCCGTTATCGGGGTCACGGAACTGATGTACCAAACCCAGCTTGTCCAGTCCGCTACTTACAAGGGTGCCTTTCCGTTGTTTATTGCGATGATGATTTACTTTATTCTGACCTTCTCCTTAACCCGGTTACTTAATTATGGAGAACGGCGATTAAACCGGTCAAGACAAGGGTAAGTTTTCGGGGCACTTAAGAAATGATAAATTTACCAGAAAAATTAACACATTTTACGAAAAAGCATTATAATGTAATAAGAAAGGAAGCATAATCATGGAAATTAATGAAGATGCTCTTAAGAACTTCCAAAACTCGAAGTTTGATTTTGTTGATGCTAAAGGTAACGATGTTGACTTTAACAATTTGAGTGATGACACCACCTACACACTTCGTGATGGCAAAGCCATTGTTGAAGACAACATGAAGACCAAGGATGTTGTTGACACTATCAACAATGAGTATGGCAAGACCTTAGATGTTTAATCATTCATTACCATATATGCTAAATTTCGTAATCTTCCCAAGCTACTAATTTGGGAAGATTTTTTCGTTTAAAAAGCCCTAGCGTACGGATTTGTCCGCGACTAGGGCTTTGTGTTATTAAATTAAGCCAAGAAAATGGTCGACATTGGCGAGTCGCTGCTTAAGCATGATATCGAAGTCAGCAACGTTAACTGGGTGGCGGTGAGTCCCACCGGGTATCGTAATATCGCCCCAAAGAGCATCATCGTTCTCGAAGGCAGCACTGCCCACCTTGGTAAGCCACCCGTTAAATAGGTTAGTAATGTTATTGGTACTCAGTATATTTTGCCGCAATTCTTTGTAGCGATCAATCACATCCTGCCGGTGGTTGTAGATCGTTAGTAAGAGTCGCTGCTGGTAGCTGTTAAGCAGGTCTTCTATATTGGTATCTATCGACATAATCGCGCCATTATAAAGGGTATTCCAAGTCATATCCAAGTCGTAAGGCATTAGTACCCACTTGCTGCCCGCCTTGCTAATGTAAGTAATGTTTTTCGTGATTCCGTCGACGTCATTAATTGCTGAAATGAAGGTGAGGTAGTCAATTGCGGCGAAAACGTCGAGGTACTGCTCTTCTAGCTTGTAATAGTCGGCATCGCTCGCATTCGCTAGCTGGTAGAGCTCATTAAACCGGTCGACAACCGATTGATCAACCTTCTTTGGTGAGCGATTGTTAAATGCAGTGTCAACAAGGTCGTCAGTGGTAAATGGTTGGGTGAATGTTGACAAGTCAGATTGGTTATCACTTAAGGCAATGTTGTCTGACAACTTATCATCAAGGTTATATAGCTTGTCTTCCTGGTAGGGTTCTAAAACGTATAAACCCTGGTCAAGATTATTGATACCCAGTTCTAATGGGATGCCGGCAACCTGACCATAGTTCGGCATATCGTTAACGATCGAATTAGCTAAATTGGGTCGGGAAGCCGTAATCTGCTTGAATAACTCAGCATTGACGATATTGAGTCCCGCGGTCGGGTCGGTATAGCAAGCTTTAAGGTTGAAAGAGTTAGTTTTGAAGCCGCTATTTTGAAGCTCGACCTTAAGTTTTTTAGTCATTGCTTGATCTTTAAAAAGCTTAAGGCGGTAGCCCTTCTTTGGCCAAGCCAGGCTACTGTTTCCTTGCCATTTGATTGTGGCCCAACCATCAATACTGACGCCATTGGTTAATTTAATGCTAATTTGAACCGGCTTACGGTTATCCTTGGTTATTCCCGATAAGTTGCCAGTAAAGTTAATTCGGCCGATTTGAGTATCAGTATTCTTTGTGATGGTATTAAGAATATTGCCGTTAGTATCGGTTCGGTAAAGGATACCATTGGCAACAAAGTTTTTAAGGGAGCGTGACAGAAGTCATTTATGACTTCGTTTTCACGCCCCCGCGAGCGCAAATAGGGCTCCAGAGTTCGGTTATACCGGACACTGGAGCCCATTTGCGTACCGCGCTGTTCGTATTTGAACTTGGTAAAAGTACTTATGTCACAGCCCCAACAAAGTTCTTAACCGCCTGCCCCCGGTCATTGTAGTAAAAGGCGCGGTTATCTTTAGTGAAGATTACCCGGTTACGCAAAAAACCGTTTTGAATTGGCTGGGTATAAATATCGGCATAGTTGCCTTCTCCATCAGCCTGGTTGCTGAAGCGGAGAACAAAATTTAAGTTCCCGTTGACCGTTGTTGGTAGTTGGATAGCGGCGTTAAAGCCACTCATTTCACTGTTATAGATTATTGGGTAAACTGAAGCGACATCTTCACGAGGTGTCATGGTGACCCGTTGGCGACCAATTTCTTGACCATCTTGCAGGACAATCACATATGCGTATTTCTTACCAATGGCATTGTCGTTGGCAAACCAACCACTGACGGTCAGTTTATTTTGAGCATCAATCTGGTAGCTATCAATGGAGAATGCCTGCTGGTTAAGAGTTTTTATAGGGAACCAAAAGTCAGTATGGTTAGCGGCAACACCATCATCACCGTTACCCTGGTCAATAACTGAATAACGACTTACCAAAGAGTGGTCATGCCCTGGTGTTAAGCGAATTCGTGCGAAGTCGTAGTTAAAACGGGCATTACCAGCTGAACATGTGTCTGGATAAGCTTTAGCAACGTCAAGGGATGGGTTAGTAGGGACAAGGACACTGGCTACTTGCATTTTAGCGGTATTATCAAAGAGAATAAGAAAATGATATGGTTGATAAATTGCTGCATCATTGGCGTGCCAACCACTAACTGTTAATCGTCCCGTGCTTAGTTTGTAAGAGTCCAGCCAACCCCGGTTAATTTTTCGAACCGGAGTAAACTAAAAGTCGGTTGTATCAGTTCCGTTGCCAACTGGGTCATTGGTCCACCTGCTAACAACTGTGACGGCGCCCTGGCTATATTGGGGTGTTAATTTGAACGTAACGTCAAAGCCTGATCCGGCCGCATTACCGATTGTCGGAAATGTCTGGGCAACATCAGGGCGTTGAATGGGTGTTACTAACTGACGAGCGATTTCCTGGTTACTTGTCTGATCATAAATGATAATGTAATGGTATTTTTTGCCGGATGCCTGGTTGCTGGCGTGCCAGCCACGCAAATGAAGGACAGCACTTTGGACAGATGCTATTTGGTCGAGGTTGGCGCGGTTCGTGTTATCAATAATGACGGGGGCAAACCAGAAATCGGTTTGTTGACCTTCACCATTAATTGCGTCATTACTGTACCGGGCAACTAGGCTGATGGAATGCCCGTTAATGTTACTTGGGAGGACAAAGCTAACGTTGAACCCACTAAAACGGCTATTAGCAGTCTTGGGATAGGTAGCCTGGACATCTGGCCGGTCTACCGGTGCCACCCTTTGTCGTGAGATTTCTCCTTTGGCGGTATTGTCATACAGGATGGCGTAACGGTAACGTTCACCATTGCTTTGACCGCAGGCGTGCCAGCCGCTCGCCCGGAAAATATTTTGACCATTTTCATCAGTAGTGACCTGGTAATGGTCAAGCCAGCCATTGTTGGCAGATGGGTTGTTGACAGTTGCCTGGTCGACTGGAACCTCATTTTCCGTAGTAGTGGCAACCGCCTGGGCTGGTGCAGGCCTTGAAGTACTGGAATCGGTAACCAGGCTAGTTGTAATTTGATTGTTGTCTGCATAAGCATCCGCATGCAAGGCTGCCATTCCAATTGTTAGAGAGGCAATGGTAACTGCTGTACAGCACCATAGCTTGCCATGCTTGTAAAGTTTATAACGTCGTTTATCTTCCACAATAAAACCTCCAAAATGAAAAGCACTACGTTTAAATTCTAACATAGCGTGTACTGTAACCGCTATCAATGGAAGATAAATAAAAGCGAAACTGGGGAAAACAATAGGACAATCATTGTAACATTCAGAAACCTGAATTATTCATAGTTCATTAAAAGCCCGTCAGTTTTCGTATTTTTTCGAAA
>NZ_AZGM01000046.1:5953-36275 GCF_001435935.1 Limosilactobacillus panis DSM 6035 | reverse complement strand
TAACCAGATTATACCGGAACTTTGGCTAAAAAGCTTGTTTTAAGACAGACCCTAGTATCACCTCACACCCTCATCATACTATTAATTGGCACAAATAACAGCGCTTTCACCCTAGTCAACCCGAAACTTGCTATCACCGGTTTCGAGGACCTCCAATGTAGCGGCTAGACCGCCCTCAACGAGGTTCTTAACGGCTTCATCAGTATAGTAGGCGATGTGGGGTGAGTAGACGATCTTGTCGTTATCGAGGACCTTTTGGAACAGTTGGTCGTCAATCTGCTTTCCCCGCATGTCGTTAGGGACGTAGGGGCCTTCTTTTTCGTAGACGTCCAATCCAGCCGAATCTAGCAGTCCCTCGTCTAGTGCCCGCAGGAGGTCGGCCGTGTCAACCAGGGCGCCGCGGGCCATATTAACCAGGATAGCTCCCGGTTTGAACTGCTTGAATAGGTCGTAATTGAACATGTGGTGGTTCTCAGCGGTGGCGGGCATGTGGATGGTGACAATGTCGGCGTCCTTAACCGCGGCGTTGACGGAATCCTGGTAGTCAATGAAGGAACGGAGTTGGACGTTTGGGTAGAGGTCGTAGCCAACGACCTTAGCGCCAAAGCCGTGGAAGAGCTTGGCGGTCAAAGCCCCAATGTGGCCGGTTCCGATAACGGCCACGGTCATGTTACCGACAACCCGGCCCTGAATTGGCGGCTGCCAGGTGAAGTTGTGTTCCCTGACTCGTTGCTGGATTCGCGGTACCCGCCGGACCAGGTCTAAGGCGGTCGTCACCGCGTACTCGGCGATTGATTCGGGTGAATAACTCGGGATGTTAGTGATGATGATCCCATTCTTCTTGGCCTTTGCTAGGTCGTACATATCAAAGCCGGCACTCCGTTGGGCAATTTGTTTGATGCCAAATGACTTTAACTTTGCGTAGGCGTCTTCGGGTAGGTCCGCGACTTGCAGGGTTGTGACCCCGTCGTAGCCCTTGATTCCGTCGACGGTCTGTTCATCGATGATTTCGTCCGTCATATCAACCCTAACGTGGTGGGTACGGGCCCACTGTTGGGCGATTGGTTGCTCCTCGGCGCGGGCGCCAAACATCTTGATCTTTGTCATTTAAAATTCCTCCTCATAAATGTGAACGCTTCCATATTCGATTATATCAATCAATAGAGACCGATACCAGCAACAGACTTTAAATAATTAAGTTACAACAGGCCAGAATTGAGACCTGCTCTTGATTTAAAGACATAATTTCCGGATAATAATAAATTATTAAAATGAAATGGCTAAACTCGCTTATTTTATAGCCAGAGAAGGAGAAATTGTTAATGAGTAAGATTTTTGCATATGGTATTCGGCAGGATGAAGAACCATTCTTGAAAAAGTGGGCCGGTCAGCACCCGGAAGTTACCCTTGACTACACTGACCAGTTACTGACCCCCGCAACCGCCAAACTTGCCGCAGGCGCCGATGGGGTGGTTGTTTACCAGCAGTTGGACTACACGCCAGAAGTCTTACAAGCATTAGCAGACCTGGGAATTACCAAGATGTCCCTGCGGAATGTTGGGATCGACAACATTGCCCTCGACAAGGCGAAGGAACTCGACTTCACCATCACCAACGTTCCGGTCTATTCGCCAAATGCCATCGCTGAACACGCCGCCATCCAAACGGCCCGCATTCTCCGCCAGACCAAGGTAATGGACGAAAAGGTGGCTAAGGGTGACCTTCGCTGGGCCCCAACAATCGGTCGGGAAGTCCGCGACCAAACGGTGGGGATCATCGGTGCCGGGCACATCGGCCAGGTTTACATGAAAATCATGGAGGGCTTTGGCGCCAAGGTGATTGCCTACGACCTCCGCAAGAAACCGTTCTTAGAAGAACAGGGTTACTACGTGGACTCCCTCGATGACCTCTACGCCCAGGCGGATGTCATCTCGCTCCACGTTCCCGCCATCAAGGAAACCACCAACATGATCAATGATGAGACCATTGCCAAGATGAAGGACGATGCGGTCTTAGTAAATGTTTCACGTGGAGCATTGGTTGATACTGATGCGGTCATCCGGGCCCTTGATAGTGGCAAGCTGTACGGCTTTGTCTTGGATACCTACGAGGATGAGGTGGGTATCTTCAACCAGGACTGGACGGGAGCGGAATTCCCCGACGCCCGCTTGAACGACCTGATTCACCGGCCAAATGTCTTGGTAACGCCGCACACCGCCTTTTACACCACCCATGCGGTCCGCAACATGGTTGACAAGGCTCTTGACAATAATTTAGCCATGGTGACGGGGAAGCAGCCCGCAACACCAGTTGAGTTTTAAGAAAAAAGCAACCTAAGAGCTGGTCTTGGGTTGTTTTTTCGATAAGAATGAAATAGATTTTATCTTTTTGGTGATTTTGCAACAAGAACGAAATAGATTTTATTCTTTTGGCACTTTTGGGGTAAGAATGAAATGAATTTTATTCTTTTGAAATTTAGCAATATAAATTAAGTTTGAACTTCATTAGTTAGAAATGCCAAGGGCTTAACAAAAACGTGAGCATGACAGCTGCTTAATGGCTGCGTGCTCACGTTATTTCTTAATCTGGTACTTGCTTGGGGCCGGCTTGAACTGGACGGTTTGGTACTTGCACTTCGCCGGCATGGTGATGGTAAAGCCACCGTCAGACCCCGCCTTGACCTTGCCCGTTGTCGGCTGGGGAACAATTTGGCTTTGAATCTGGACCCGCTGATTAGGCCGGACAAGGAAACTAGTTTGGCTGGCCGCCTGGTTGCGGGCCCGCCGGTTGGTTAGGTAGCGGTGGATCAGGCGGGGAGCCCGTTGCTCCGCTGTCGTTGCCTGGTCATCCACGATGGGCTTACCGCCCGCCGCGAAGTCTTCAACGGGGACATAGATGACGTGCCCACGACCGTTGAAAATTGCGAACTGGTGCTTTGTCTGGTAGGCCCCGGGATTGATGTAGGTGACCTGGTAAGCCTCGTTTTTCGGTGGGGTAAAAGAAGCCGCGTGGGCCCGGCCGCTGACGATGGCCCCGACAACCATTGCCGTCAGCACTAGGATGATATTTCGTAAGGACCGCATTTGTCGTGCTCCCTTCTACTTGACCAGGGGACCCATGAAGTTGTTTTTGACCCCGGCCTTCATGGGGAACTTATGGGGATCCAAGTTGAGCTCGAAGGCGTAGCGGTTCGGGTCACAACCATCGTGGACCTTGACTTTTCCCCGGTACTTAAAGCCGAACTTCTTGGCGGCCGCCTGCATTGCAGCGTTTTTCTGGTGGGTCCCCAGGCGGAAGTTGCTGACCCCTTTCATCTGACCGACCGTTACCAAGTTAGACAGCAAAAAGCTGCTTAACTGGTGGCCCCGGTACTGGTCGCCGATGGCCAGCCGGTGGATTACCAGGTAGGGGTCTGTCGAGTTGGCCCATTCTCCCTGGCTGATATTTTCAAAACTCTCCTCTGGTGACGGCTGCAGTGAAGCCACCCCAGCAAGCTGATTATCAACGATGAGGGCCCAGGAAAGGTGGTGGGTGATGTCGTTGATAATGGTGGCCGTCGTTGGCTGCCCATCCTGCCACTGGGGATTTCCAGAATTCTTCAACGCCTGCCGGGCCCCGGCAATCACCTCCTCGATTGCGGGAAGGTCATGCATGTGTGTGGGCCTGAGAAAAATTGCACTCATAAGTTAACCGCCTTTCTGTCCTTTTGCTGATCATTATTACCGAACATTCCCTGATATGCAAGCGCGGCTGTTGGTTCGCTCCAGCTGATGAGTTAGAATAATAATGGATACGCAAAAGGAGGGGACAGCATGGCTTTAACTTGGGAGATTGTTCGTTGGATACTACTGACGATCGTTATCATTAACGAACTGGCGGCGATTTTTACGGTCTTTCGTGAAAAACGCGACATTGCCGCTACCTGGGCCTGGCTTTTGGTGCTGACCCTTATCCCCGTCATCGGCTTCATTATCTACGCCTTCTTGGGCCGGAAGCCAACCCACGGGCAGTTGAACCGGATCAAGTCGCAGACCCGACTCAAACTAAAGGAAGCGGTGGAGCGGCAGAAGAAGCAGTTCAAGAACATGCCCAAGCCCAAGCACTACATCATGCAGGTGTACCGGCGGACGGTGATGCTCTTCCAGAGTATCGACGAATCCTTCTTGAGCCGCCACAACCACGTCGACGTCTTTACCGATGGCAACGTGCTCTTCTCCCGGATGTTTGATGAGATTGCGGACGCTAAAAAGAGCATCCACATTGAATTTTACACGATCTACAACGACAAGATTGGTAACCACTTGCGGACCCTCCTGGAACAAAAGGCGGCCGAGGGGGTCGAGGTCCGGGTCCTCTATGACTCCTGGGGGTCCATGGGGGTCAAACCCAGCTTCTACGCAAACCTCCGCGAACTGGGCGGGTACGCCACGCCCTTTCTGATGGCCCGGAGTAACATCTTTGACTTCCGGATCAACTACCGGGACCACCGTAAGATCGTCGTCATCGACGGGCAGACGGCCTACATTGGTGGCTTTAACATCGGGGACCAGTACCTGGGTCGGTCGCCGAAGTTCGGCCCCTGGCGTGATACCCACCTCCGCGTGGTCGGTGGCGGGGTCTACGGGATGGAGCGGCAGTTCATCGGTGACTGGAACGCCTCCGTCCAGAAGAAAACCTCAGTCATTAAGCACTACCACCCCTACTTCCCGCCAATCAAGGTCAGAAACGGTAACACGGCCCTACAGACGGTGTCGAGTGGGCCAGAAGGGGAGCTGGAGAAGATCAAGATGGGCTACCTGCGCCTGATCAACGTGGCCACGGACCACATTTGGATTCAGACCCCGTACCTGATTCCTGACGACAGTATTCTGGATGCCCTCCAGGTCGCGGCCCACGCCGGAATTGATGTCCGGATCATGATTCCGTGCAAGCCCGACCACCCCTTTGTTTACCGAGCTACCCAGTATTATGCCCGGGCGCTGGCCAACCAGGGGGTCACGATTTACACTTACCAGAAGGGCTTTCTGCACGCCAAGACGATGATGGTGGACGGCCGGATCGCGTCGGTCGGGTCTGCCAACCTCGACTTCCGGAGCTTCAAGCTCAACTTCGAAATCAACGCCTTCATGTATGATTCCCAGCTGACGGACCAGCTGGAGCAGATTTACGTCAATGACATTCGTAACTGCCGGGTCATGACTCCGGAGCGGTTCGCTGATCAGTCCCACTGGCTGAAGTTCAAGCAACGCTTCTCCCGGCTGCTGTCACCGATTTTGTAGCATGGGCGTCTAGTGTAATATTTGAGAATTTAATAGCGGGTGAGAAAAGCAATAATTTTCTCACCCGTTTGCAGCTTTAAAAAGAGAATATACGTTCGCTAGTATGATAAAATATGGTTAGCATTTCAAAAGAAGGGACGAGTGCTTGTGGGTAAGCTTGGATTTGTTTTAGGAACGGCTGCTAAGGACCACCAGGAGGTCTTAGTCGACCAGATCGCGGACCAATTAAAAACCGCACCACGGGAGGACATTTTTTTCTACATTGTCCCCAACCACATTAAGTTTCAGACGGAAATTGACGTTTTAAGCAGCCTGCGGGCCCGGCAAGGGAAGGGGAACACGGACCGGTTCGCTTCTTCCCGGGTCCAGGTTCTTTCCTTTAGCCGGCTCGCCTGGTTTCTTTTGCGGGACAGCCCGGCGCTGCAGCAGGCCCGCCTGTCTAAAATTGGCCTAACAATGCTCGTTGCCAAGGTCGTCCAGGACCACGCCGCTGACCTCCAGCTGTACGCTAGCGAGGCCCAGCAGCCCGGCTTCATTCAGAAACTCACGGACCAGCTGACGGAGCTGGCCAACGCCAACATTTCAGCGGACGACCTGACCATAATTCTCCAGCAGGCCCAACGTGACCAGCAGGGGAGTCGAGCCTGGCTTGCCAAGATGCACGACGTCGAGCTGATCTACCACGCCTATGAAGAGCGGGTAGTCGGTCATTTCCTGGGAAATAATGAACTGTACCAGCAGCTATCCCAGTACCTGGCGCAGGAGCCGGCAAGTAAGCACATGCACTTCTTCATCGACCGCTTTGCCCAGTTCACTCCCGGTGAGCAGCAGGTGGTCAACGCCATGATCATGAACGGGGACTCGACCACCGTTTCCCTGGTCCTTGATCATGGTTATCCTGACCAGGACCACCCCGACAAGAGGGCACTGCCGGGGGTCACCGACCTCTTTTATCCGGCGGCGATGCAGTACCACCGCCTCTATGAATTTGCGGCCCAGCACCCCCACGAGGTCACGATCCTGCCGAACGTCTTATTTGCCAGCCGGCCCCGGGTTAGCCCGACCCTCCAACAGGTTGATGGCTTCTTTGCCAACTACATTAAGCGGCCGTTGAACCTCGCCGATGGGACCCCGCCGACGGACTCGACTGACCTGCAGTTTATCACGACGGCCAACCGCCAGACGGAACTCGACCGGGTAGCGACGATGATCCACCAGCTGGTCCTGAGCGGGAAGTACCGCTACCGGGACTTCCTGATCTTGAGCCGGCGTCTGGACAAGTACCAGACGATGATTGCCCCGGTATTTGCGAGCCACGAAATCCCCATCTTTAACGACCACGAGCGGCGGATGGACAACCACCCCCTCGTGACCCTCTTGACGGCGCTCTTTAATTTGCCCCTCTACGGCTATCGGACAACGGACATCATGCAACTGCTGAAAACATGGCTCTTTGCGGAGTACAACCCGCAAACAGGGGACTACCAGCCACTGGACCAGGACGCCGTCTTTGCAACCGAAAATTGGTGCCTGAAGCGGGCAATCGACGGCCGCGGGACCTGGGAAAAGGCGGATTCGGTCCTCTGGCAGGTTGGTGGGGCCACCGACTCACCGGCTACTGACCTCCAGGCCCAGCTGACCCACGTCCAGGGCTTTGTTGCCCACCAGGTGATTGCCTTTTTGAAAGAGCTAAAGGATATCAAGACCGGACGAGAACTCGCTAGTCGCCTCTACCAGTTCCTGGTTGACAACGGGGTCACTAAGCGCCTCGCCGACTGGCAGAAGTACCAGAGCGATAAGAACCTCGACCTGGCCCGCCAGCCCCAGCAAGTTTGGGCGACTTTTTGTCAAATCCTTGATGAATACGTCCAAATCCTCGGCGACACGCCCGTCACCGCGGATAACCTCACGACGACCTTGACTAACTTTAGCGAGCTCCTCCAGGCCGGCTTTGCTGCTGCCCAGTACTCGCAGATTCCGGCCACGATGGACCAGGTGATGATTTCGGAAACGGGAATTGTCCAGAACCAGGACCGCAAGATTGTCTTCCTGATCGGGTCGACGGATGACGTTATGCCGGAGATTCAGCCGACAGAGGGTCTTTTGACCGATGACGACAAGGCCATTTTGGATGACTACCTGGACGATACGACCCAATACCTACCGAACGGGACCAAAAACCAGCTGCAAGACGAACGCTTCCTTCATTACTCGGGGATGCTGACGGGAACCCAGCGGCTCATCATGACCGCACCAGCCGAAAACAGCGAAGGGGCCCCACTGACCCGGTCGCCATACCTGGACGACATGGCCCAGTATTTCAAGCAACCCGTCCAGAACTTCCCGCTGGTAACGAGCACTGTCGGCCAAGCTGACGCCCACCCGTACTTGAGTGCCCCGACCGCGACGATCAGTAAACTGGTCCAGGTTGAACGGCAGGCCCGCAACTACGCCCGGACGGCCAAGCGCCACTTTACCCTCAGCCCGAGTTGGCAGGGAGTCCGGCAGGCCCTCGTTGACCTGACGGCCAGGGACCGTAGTTCTGCCGATGCTCGGGCCCAGGAACGGGGGCAAAAGCTGACGGCCCACCTCCGCCTTGTTGCGGCCGGCTTTAACTACCGCAACCGGGTCGATGACCTTGACCAGCAACTGGCCGCGGCCCTCTACCTCCGGCACAGCCACGGTCAAAATATCCTCTACTCGTCGATTTCCCAGCTGCAGGATTACTACGTCAACCCGTACGAGTACTTCCTCAAGTACGGCTTGCGTCTGCAGAAACGCGACCAGCTGACCATGTCCGTGGACCGGATTGGGACCTTCTTCCACAAGGCAATGGAGTGGTTTGTCAGTGCCGTTAACCAGGACGCCCAGCTCGACTTTGCCCAATTGGCCAGTGACCCGGACCAATTAAATGACCTGATCAATAAGGCTTTGGACGTGTCCAAGAAGGACCAGCCGGACCTGTCAATCCTGACGGCCAGCTCCTTTCAGGCGGCCTTCCAGTACAAGCAGCTCACCGGGATCGTAAAAACGATGCTGACGGTCCTGTGCTATCAGGCTAAGTACACGGCCGCCCGCCCGCTGGATACTGAAATTCGCTTCGGGCGCTTGGGGGCCGCGAAGAAGGACGACTTACGGCCGCTGGAGTATGACCTGAAGCCGCGCAACACGCACATTTACCTCCGGGGACGGATTGACCGGGTCGACCAACTGACCCAGGACCAGACCGGCTACCTAACCGTGGTGGACTACAAGTCTGGGAACCGGACCTTTGACCTGACCGCAGCGTACTACGGGCTTTCCCTCCAGCTGCTGTCCTATCTAAACGCCATTGCGGCTAACCGGGACCAGCTGCCCCAGCGCCTCCAGACATCTCGTCCCGACCTCCAGCTCGCCGGGGCCCTCTACCTTCACCTTAGCAACCCCCTGATTAAGGCGGCCAGCGTTAAGGATGACACGGACCTGACCGCATTGCGGCTCCAGCAGCACCAGTACAAGGGCCTCCTCTTAGACGACCCGGCCCTGTTAAAGCAGTTGGACAAGAACCTGGCTAACCAGTCCCTAGTCTACCCGCTCAAGATGAACAAGGACGCGGCCATTTCGGCGAAGAAGGACGCCCTCTTGGTTACGCCTGACCAGTTGACCTGGCTGCAAAACCGCAACAAGCAGCTGATCATCGATGCCGGGAATGACATCCTGGCCGGGCGGGTCGCCCTGCGGCCTTATCGTCTCCTTGAAGGGAGCAAGTGGAAGACCGGCCTGGATTACACCGACTTTCAGGACATTTACCAGTTTGATAACATGCTCGATCAGCAAAACTACCGGCTGTTGAGTGCCCGACTGGCGGAAGAGGAATTTAAGCAGTTTAACGAAGACGATGAAAAGGGAGGAAAACAGTAAAATGGCAACATTTAACCCCACCCCTGCCCAGCGCCAGGCAATTAGCGACCGGGACCAAAACATCATTGTGTCGGCCTCAGCCGGGTCCGGAAAGACTGCGGTCCTGGTTAACCGGGCCGTGGACTTAATTAAGGATGGTCGGGCCCAAATCGATAACATGTTGATGGTGACCTTTACCGATGCGGCCGCTAAGAACATGCGAGACAAGATTCGTCACCGCCTGCAAGAGGTCGCCCAACAGGAGCCCCGCCTGCGAGACAAGATGACATCCCAGATCAACCGCCTGCCCCTAGCCGACATTAGTACGATCCACGCCTTTTGTCTGAAGCTGATTCGGCGCTACTACTTCCTGATTGACCTGGACCCCCAATTCCGCCTACTGACCGATGCGACCGAGCAGCTGCTCTTGCAGGAGGATGTTTGGCGTGAGGTGAGTGAGCACTTCTACGAACAGGCTGATGAGTCCACGCCAGACGCGGCCTCCTTTGCCCAACTGGTCCTCAACTTTTCGGGCGACCGGGACGATGCGGGCCTAAACGACCTGGTCTTGAAGCTCGCTGAGATTGCTAATGCCCAGCCGAACCCGGAGGAGTGGCTCAACAGCTTACCGGCGGCGTATGACCTGGGCGATGATGTTCTCCATTCTAAGTTCTTTACTGTCCAACTCCGGCCCCTCGTTAGCCAACAGCTTGACCAGATGGAACGGGACTTTTACGAGTTGCTGCAGCGGGCCCAACAGGATGGCCTGGACAAGGACGCGGCGGTTTTTAAAAGTGACCGGCTCCTGGTCAACCGCCTCAAGGTCGTCCTGGACCCGAACAAGATGAACGTCTCGGATATTTTAAATATCTTAGACCAGGTCAGCTTTGGCAGTTTTAGCGGCCGGCCCAAGAAGGGGAGTGCGGGCTACGAAGAATTTACGGTCCTCAATAAGGAGCGTAACCAGCTCAAGAAGGACTGGCCAAAACAAGTGGCCCAGGTCGACAATCGCCAAGCGGCTCTGGACCTTATCCAGCAATTCACCACCGCCTTTAACAAGCTAAAAGACCGGGCGAAGGCCGCCCAGCTGGCGGACAAGACAATCTCCTCCCTGGAAGACGACCTTGCCCAGTTTGCCCAGGCGAAGGCCGCACTGACACCCGACTCCTGGGATAAGGTCCGGGCAATGTTTACGGGTGCCAAGTTCAAGACGATGGCCCGGGCACCCAAGGATGACGACCTTGCCAAGGCGGTCCACCAGTCACTAACCAAGTCGCGAAAGACCGTCAAGGATCACTTTACCGGCCTGTTGGACCACTTCTTCAGCTACGATGAGCAGCAGCTCCGCCACGTTTCACGGGCGGCCCGCCGCCTGCTGGTCAAGCTGACCCAGGCCACGATTGCCTTCCAGCACGCCTACCAACGGGTCAAGCTTCGGCGCCACGTCCTGGAGTTCAGCGACCTGGAGCACTATGCCTACCAGATTCTGACCCCACCGGCGGACCAGCCAGAGTGGCAGGAACTGGTTGCCAACCTGCAGGATCACTACCGCGAGATCATGGTCGACGAGTACCAGGACACGAACCGCCTGCAGGAGGCCATCCTGATGCGGTTGGCGGGAGAAAACCAGCACAAGCTCTTCATAGTGGGGGACGTAAAGCAGTCCATCTACCGTTTCCGGCAGGCCGACCCGTCGCTATTCATCCATAAGTACCAGCGCTACCGGCAGGACGGCGCGGATGACGAGGCAATCGTCCTCGGCGAAAACTTCCGGTCGATGAAAAACATCACGGACTTCACCAACCTCCTCTTTTCCCAGCTGATGGGCGCTGATGTAGGGGAAATCGAATACGACGAGGATGCTCACCTGAAGTACGCCGCCACCTACTATGACGAAAATGCGGATAACCAGCCGCAGCCGACGGAGATCATGCTCTACGACGCCAACGCGGATCCGGATGCCGGTGAAGAGGACCACGAGGATGACAAGCTGGCCGGCGAGCTCCGGATGGTGGGGATGCGGATTAAGCAGATGGTGGCCAACCAGGAGCAAATCTTCAGCGATGGTAGGATGCGGCCAATCAACTACGGCGACATCGTCCTCCTCGAGCGGACCAAGACCATCAACAACACCCTGATGGAAGAGTTCAGCAAACTTGATATTCCGCTGACCGTTCACGACGTTGAGAGCTACTTCCAGGCGACGGAGGTCCGGGTCATGATGGCCCTCCTACGCCTTGTCGACAACCCCCAGCAGGATATCCCCCTGGTGGCCGTCTTGCGGTCCCCGCTGGTGGGCCTGACGACTGACGAACTGGCCTTTATCCGCCTGCAGAACCGTTCGGCCAACTACTACACGGCCTTGCGGACATTCAAGGTTAACTACGAAGACCCCAGCCGCCACCTTGTCCAGCCGACTTTGCTGAAGGGGGACGGGACAGTTCAGCTCTTGTACGACAAAGTCCGCCGCTTCCTTGACCAGCTGGCGGAATTTCGACAGACCGCCCAGCAGCAGTCCCTAGTTGACTTGATTTGGCAAATTTACAAGCAGACGGGTTACCTGGACTATGTCGGGGCCATGCCCGGCGGGGCCCAACGCCAGGCCAACCTGCACGCCCTCTACCAGCGGGCCCACGACTACGAGCAGAGCAGCTTCAAGGGCCTGTACCAGTTCATCCGCTTCATCGAAAAGATGCAGGAACACGACAAAGACCTGGGGGTAGCGCCTACCCAGCTGGCTGACGATACGGTCAACGTGATGACCATCCACGGTAGCAAGGGTCTCCAGTTTCCCATCGTCTTTTTGATCGATGCAACCCATGGCTTTAACCAGCAGTCAACCAAGGAGACGGCCGTTGTAGACGCGGTCAACAAGGTGGGGATCGAGTACGTTGACCAAGACCGGGTTGAATACGACACGCCCCAGCGTCAGGCGGTCATCAGTGGGGTTCGCCAGGGTGAACGGGCCGAGGATTTGCGGGTCCTGTACGTGGCCCTCACCCGGGCAGAGCAGCGCCTCGTGATCACCGGCTCCTTTAACGAGGAGAACCGCCGGCAAACCCTGACCGGGGCGTGGAACCAGTGGCAAAAGGCCTTCCAGTCTACGGGTACCCTGTTGGGGCCCCAGCTAAGGGTCAACGCCCGGTCCTTCATGGATTGGATTGGGATGGCCCTCGCCCGGTCGAAGCAGTTCCGTGCTAAGCAGGTGGCCCCCACGGGGATGACCTTGGAAGAGGGGGCGTTGGCCAACTATGACCAAGAAGCCGCCCTTTTCAGTGGCCAGCGCTTTACGGTCCGGACCCTTACCGCGGCGGACGTCAACCGGCAACTGGCGGAACTAGGGCAGGCCGCATCAGCAGTTGACGCGGCCAACGCCCCGCAGCCGGCGCCTGGTGATGAGCAGGCCGCCCTCCAGGCCCTGGATTTCCATTACCCATACCCGGTAGCCACGAAGACAACCGCCTACCAGTCGGTTACGGACGTCAAGCGCCTCTTCGAATACCCGGACGATTCCGGTGAGGCCCAGTGGGACTACCGTCGCCAGCAACGGGAGAAGCAGGCCCAGGGGATCTACTTCAACAATGATTTCGCGGTGCCCGACTTTATCAAGCAGGCAGAGCAGACCCCGGCGGCCACCAGCATCGGGACGGCGACCCACCTGGTCTTCCAGAAACTGACGTTGACGAAGGCCGGGGTGACGGTCGCAGCCATTAGGGCCCTCATTGACCAGCTGGTTAGTGACCAGCTGATTGCCCCGGCGGTCGCACCGAAGATCAACCGGGACGGGATCAGTCGCTTTTTCCAAACGGCCGTTGGCAAGAAGGTCCTTGCAACCCCGGGCGGCTACCACCGGGAAGCACCGTTTGCGATGGTGATGAACGGTGCTGAATTATTCAAGGAAATCAAGCCGCAGAATAATGAACAGGTCCTGATTCACGGAATCATCGACGGCTACCTAATGACCGATGACGGAATCACTCTGGTGGATTATAAGACCGACCACCTGGCCGACAGTGATCCGGCAATTGCAACCCAACAGATCGTTGACCGTTACCGGGGACAGCTGAACCTTTACAAGCAGGCACTCAACCTGATGGAACCGGTGCCGGTTGTCGAAATGGGCCTGTATCTGGTAGAATCAGGACAGTTCATAGCAATTTAAAATTAGGTGGGGGTAGTAAACCGTGGCAACAATTAAGAATATTGCGCAAGCAGCAGGCGTGTCAGTCTCAACTGCTTCGCGAGCGTTGAACAACAACCCGCGGATCAGTGCCAAGACCCGGCAACGGGTGCAAGAGATTGCTGACCAGCTGGGCTACTTGCCAAACTATAACGCCCAAAATCTGACCCGGGGTGAGTCAAACATGGTGGGGCTGATTTTCCCGGTAACGAGTGATACGGCCCCGGCCAACCCCTTCCATATCGACCTGATGCGGGGGATCAGTGTGGCCCTAAAGCCCCGCCACTATGAGATGGTGGTGGCTATCGCGCCAACGGCTGGCGACCTCTTAGCGAGCGTCAAGTCGATGGTTACCCAGTCAAAGGTCCATAAGTTCCTGGTCTTTTACACAATTGAAAACGATCCAGTAACCAGCTACCTCCGCAAGAATAAGCTTGACTTTGTGGTAATTGGCCACCCAACGGGCCACCACCCTGACCGCTATGTTGATAACGACAACGTAGCGGCGGGGGAAAAGGCCACCGCCCACCTGCTGGCCTACCATCCTGCCAAGCACCCGGCCTTCTTGCAGCTTGCCGACAACTGGGTCTACGAGCAGTCCCGGCGGCAGGGCTACGAGAAATGCCTTGAAAGCCGGGGAATTAAGCCGCTAGTCTGGTATTACCAGGAGAACGGGACCACGGTTGAGGACTTTTTGGCCAAGCACCCAGAGATTGATTCTTTCCTCTGCTCGGATGACCTGTTACTGGTCCGAATCAATGACCAATTGCAGTCACTGGGCTACCCCATTGCTTGCTACAACAATAGCCGGCTAGTGGGGATGCTACTCAAAGACAATGAACGGGTCGACATGCAACCACGGAAGCTGGGTCAGGCGGCCGTGGAGCTGTTATTTGAGCGAGATGACCACCACCGGATTGTGGATTTTAAGATTTATGATTAATGTTTAGAGAAGCTGGGGAAAAAGCACCAGAGCGTACTGATACTTTCCCCAGCTTCTTTTGCTATAACAATAGTTCCGGGGAGCTTCGCGTCGTAAGCACGTCCTTAACGTCTAACGCAGCGCAGCAAGTCTACTTGGTGAACGAAGGCTGACGCTTTCAGCGCCCCCGTTCTATGCTAGCCGGACAGGACGCTGAGAAGCTTAGTCGTTTCCCTGCCTCAGCTTATTTTTAATTGCAATCATTTGCAGTCCCCTAGCTAAATCGTTAGACTTAATAGGCAGATATTTAGCAGGAGGGAAATGAAAAATGGAAGAAGTCTACATTGTTGCGGCCCAGCGAACCCCAATTGGTAAGTTCGGTGGGGCCTTAGCAGCGGTGCCCGCTGTTCAACTCGGGGCAGCGGCCATCCGTGCGGCAGTCAAAGCCGCCACCATCGACCCGGCCTCTGTTGACCAGGTCCTGATGGGCAATGTTATCCAGGCGGGGAATGGACAGAATCCGGCGCGCCAGGCAGCCATTGCAGCGGGCCTGGACCAGTCCATACCGGCAATTACTGTGAATGATGTGTGCGCTTCTGGCCTGTCAAGTATTAACCTCGGAGCGAGCTTAATCCAGTCCGGTCAGGCTCAGGTCATCGTTGCCGGTGGGATGGAAAGCATGTCCCGGGCGCCTTACCTCCTGGAACGGGCACGCCAGGGCTACCGCTTTGGCGACGGCCGCTTAGTCGACGCCATGCAAAGAGACGGTTTAAATGACGCCTGGGGCGGCTACCCAATGGGGATGACCGCCGAAAACGTGAACGACCGTTACCAGGTCAGCCGGGAGGAGCAGGACCGTTTCGCCCTGCGTAGTCACCAGTTGGCGGTGGCCGCCCAGCAGAACCATTCCTTTGATAAGGAGATTGTCCCCGTCACGGTGAAGACCAAGAAGGGGGCCACGGTTGTTCGCCAGGACGAAGCACCCCGGCCGGACACCTCCATGGCAGCTTTGAGCAAGCTTAAGCCCGTCTTTAAGACCGGCGGGACGGTAACGGCGGGGAACTCCTCTGGTCTCAACGACGGTGGGGCGGCAGTTGTGCTGGCTTCCAAGACCGCAGTCAAGGAACTTGGCCTCCAGCCCCTAGCCCGCTGGGCAGCCTCCGCCTTGGTTGGCCTTGACCCCCACGTCATGGGCCTCGGCCCTTACTACGCAATCAGTCGCCTTCTGAAGCAGACCGGCTTAACCAAGGACGCGGTCGACGTCTTTGAGTTAAACGAGGCCTTCGCCAGTCAGGCGATCGTGTGCCAGCGCCTCTTGGGACTGACCGATGTCCAGCTTAATCCTTATGGTGGGGCAATTGCCCTCGGCCACCCGCTCGGCTGCTCCGGGGCCCGAATTCTGGTGACCCTGGTCCACCAACTGCGGGCCCTTCATAAGCATACTGGAATCGCCAGCCTCTGCGTTGGTGGGGGCATGGGCGCCGCAACATTAATAAAAGCTTAAAAAATTTGCCGTAGTCAAAATCCTTTGGCCACGGCTTTTTCTTCGCTTTCATAGTGAAAACGGTTAAATAAATCTGCGCAAACGGTTGCACAAATTTAATTCATCTGGTATATTTAACATTGTAATTAAATGTAAAGCGTTTTCAAAACGCGTTGATAGATTGTTGTGTAGTTAAAGGAGTTGTTAGTAATGAGTCAAGAAAAGCCTGCTACGGCTGGATTACCTACACTATCAAAGTCAACCATTTGGATGATTAACTTTGGTTTCTTAGGTGTTCAGACCGCGTTCACTTTACAAAGTTCACAAATGAGCCGGATCTTCCAAACCATTGGGGCCAATCCGAACAATTTAGGGTGGTTCTTCATCCTGCCACCACTGGCCGGGATCATTGTTCAACCAATCATTGGTTACTACTCTGACCGTACCTGGGCGCCAAAGCTTGGTGGTCGTCGTCTTCCTTACCTGTTGTTAGGGATGATCGTAGCGGTGATCGTTATGCTGCTGCTACCAAACTCTGGTAGTTTCGGCTTCGGTTATGGATCGCTCGCGGCCCTCTGGTTCGGTGCCATTACGGTGGCCTTCTTGGACCTGTCCTCTAACGTTGCCATGCAGCCATTCAAGATGATGGTTGGGGATATGGTTAACGATGACCAAAAGAGTTACGCTTACGGGATTCAAAGTTTCTTATCAAATACTGGTGCCGTTCTGGCCGCCATCTTCCCGTTCCTGTTGACCTGGTTAGGGGTTGCCAACACTGCTAAGAAGGGTGTTGTTCCGGATTCCGTTATTATTTCCTTCTACGTTGGTGCCGCGCTGTTAGTTATCACTAGTTTATTCACTGTTTTCCGGGTTCACGAATATGACCCTGCTACTTATGCTATGTACCACGGTATTTCTGAAGAAGATAACGCCAAGGGTGGTAACTGGTTCATGCTGCTGAAGCATGCACCAAAGGCCTTCTGGACCGTGACCCTGGTTCAGTTCTTCTGCTGGTTTGCATTCCAATACCTCTGGACTTACTCCGCCGGGGCAATTGCCAAGAACGTTTGGAACACGACCAACGCTACTTCCGCCGGCTACCAAGCTGCCGGTAACTGGTACGGTGTTTTAGCCGCCGTTCAATCAATCGTGGCCGTTGTATGGTCATATGTTTTGGCCAAGGTTCCTAACAAGTACCACAAGGCTGGTTACGCTGGTAGCCTGTTGCTCGGTGCTCTTGGTTTCATCTCCGTCTTCTTCATTCACTCCCAAGGTGCGCTGATTGTTTCATACATCTTGATTGGGATTGCATGGGCCGGAATGAACACTTACCCACTGACCATCGTTACGAACGCATTGTCTGGTAAGCACATGGGGACTTACCTGGGACTCTTCAACGGTTCCATTTGTTTCCCACAAATCGTTGCTTCCCTGCTGAGCTTCGCATTGTTCCCACTGCTGGGTGGTTCCCAAGTTAACATGTTCATCCTTGCCGGGATTGTGATGGCTTGTGGTGCCCTTGCTGTTGGCGCAATCAAGGAAACTTACGCTGAATAAGCCTGATTAATGTAAATTTATTAACAAAAAATTATAATAGGGACGTAGATGATACACCCCTTTTTGATAGAGAAAGGACTTGAATTCAATGAAACAAACATTCGAAATTGCTCCGTGGCACGTTGCAACGAAGAAGTGGGACCCAGAAGACAAACGTCTCCAAGAATCCATGACGAGTTTGGCAAACGAAAATCTCGGAATGCGGGGCTTCTTTGAAGAAGGGTACTCTGCAGACCACATGCAAGGGGTTTACCTTGGCGGAGTTTGGTTCCCTGACAAGACCCGTGTTGGTTGGTGGAAGAACGGTTATCCAAAGTACTTCGGTAAGATGATCAACGCGGTTAACTTCATGAAGCTGATCATCAAGGTCAACGGCGAACAACTGGACCTGGCTAAGCAGACGCCAAAGGACTTCAAGCTGGACCTTGACATGAAGCGCGGTGTTCTGACCCGTGAATTCACGGTTGAAATTGGTGGCACGGAAATGTACTTCCACTTTGAACGTTTTGTTTCCGCCGTTCAAAAGGAATTAGTTGGTCAACGCCTCCACATCAAGAACCGTGGTAACGGTGACGCGAAGGTTGAAATTACCAGCATGATTGATGCGGACGTCTACAACGAAGACGCCAACTACGACGAACAATTCTGGAACGTCCTCAACAAGAAAGCGAAGGGCGAACGTGCTGAATTAACTTCCATGACTAAGAAGAACGACTTCGGCACGCCACAGTTCATCGTCGGCATGCAAAGCACGACCAAGACCGACCTGGACCACGAAGGCGACGGGACGGACGAAAAGGACGCCTACAACACCTTTGCCGGAACGGTGGCTGCTGGTAAGGAAATTAACTTCGAAAAGCGGACCGTGGTTGTTACTTCACGGGACTTCGATACCGAAGAAAAGATTGAAAAGTACCTGGACGAATTAAGCAACCAGTTCGACGGCCAAAGCTACGACGACCTGCTGGACCCTCACGTGAAGGAATGGGCTGACCGGTGGACCAAGTCTGATGTTGAAATTGATGGTGACGAAGGGGCCCAACAAGGGATTCGTTTCAACCTCTTCCAACTCTTCTCCACTTACTACGGTGAAGACTACCGCCTCAACATTTCACCAAAGGGCTTCACTGGTGAAAAGTACGGTGGTGCCACTTACTGGGACACTGAAGCTTACTGTATCCCGGTTTACCTGGGGGTTGCTAACCCAGAGATTGCTCGTAACCTGCTGATGTACCGTTACAAGCAACTCGATGGTGCCTACGTCAACGCCCAACAACAAGGTCTGAAGGGGGCCCTCTTCCCGATGGTAACCTTCAACGGGATTGAATGCCACAACGAATGGGAAATCACCTTCGAAGAAATTCACCGGAACGGTGACATCGCCTACGCAATCTACCTGTACACGAAGTACACCGGCGACAAGTCTTACGTTCTCCACGAAGGTGCTAAGGTCCTGACCGAAATTTCACGGTTCTGGGCTGACCGGGTTCACTACTCACAAAACAAGAACAAGTACATGCTCCACGCCGTAACTGGTCCGGATGAATACGACAACAACGTTAACAACGACTGGTACACTAATCTGCTTTGCCGGTGGACGCTGAAGTACACCCTGGAAATTTTGGATGAAGTTGACGCCGACGTGGCTAAGAAGCTGAACGTTTCCGAAGACGAGAAGCGGCGTTGGAAGGGTATTGCTGACAACATGTACCTGCCATATGATAAGCAAAGAGACATCTTCCCAGAAAACGATGGCTACATGGACAAGGACCTGACCCCCGTTTCTGAAATCCCTAGTGACCAACTGCCACTGAACCAACACTGGTCATGGGACCGGATCCTGCGTTCACCATACGTCAAGCAGGGTGACGTCATCCAAGGCCTCTGGGACTTCATCGATGACTTTACGAAGGAACAGAAGAAGCACAACTTTGACTTCTACGAACAATACACCGTTCACGAATCAAGCCTGTCCGCTTCGGTTTACTCCATCATCGCTTCTGACATTGGTTATGAAGACAAGGCCGTTGAACTGTACGAACGTTCCGCACGGCTCGACCTGGATAACTACAACAACGATACTGCCGATGGTCTGCACATCACTTCCATGACCGGTTCATGGCTGGACATCGTGCAAGGGTTCGCTGGCATGCGGGTTCGTGATGGCCAACTCCACTACGCACCATTCCTGCCAAAGAAGTGGAACTCTTATCAATTCCGTCAGATGTTCCGTGGCCGGATCCTGAAGGTTAAGGTTGACAAGAACGGTACCAAGATTGACTTGGTATCAGGCGACCCAATCACGATCGACCTTGACGGCAAGAAGCTGGAATTAAAGTAATTCTGGGAGGCAATTAAGAATGAGTTTTGAAGATTTAAAGGGATTTGCCTTTGACCTTGACGGTGTGATTGCCGACACGGCCCGTTTCCACGGCCAGGCATGGCACCAACTAGCAGATAAAGTTGGTACCGAATGGACTCCTGAACTGGCGGACAGTTTGAAGGGTGTTAGCCGGATGGACTCCTTGGAATTAATCTTGAAGGCCGGTGGTCACGAAAATGACTACAGCCAAGACGAAAAGGTTGCCCTGGCAACGGAAAAGAACGATAACTACATCAAGTTAGTTGAAACCCTGACACCAGCGGATATTTTGCCGGGGATGAAGGACTTCCTAGATGAATTGAAGGCTAACGGTTACCACATCGTGCTAGCTTCCGCATCCAAGAACGCTCCTAAGGTATTAAAGTACTTACAGATTACGGATTATTTTGAAGGGATTGTTGACCCTGCCAAGCTGACCCATGGGAAGCCAGATCCGGAAATTTACAGTGAAGCTGCTAAATTGATGAACCTGCCGGCTAACCAGGTTGCTGGTTTGGAGGACGCCCAAGCCGGGATTGAATCCATTAACCGGGCGAGTGAAACTTCAATTGGTTTCGGTGCTTCTCTAAAGGACGCCGACGTTAAGTTTGACCAGACCAGTGAAGTTTCACTGGCTGCTATCAAGAAGCAAATGGGATAACAACTCTCTATCAACCTATCAATCTAACTATTACCGTTTGCCTCTTAACTAAAAGTCGACCAGCATTGCCTGGTCGGCTTTTTTGATGAAGCTGGAAAAAAGCATCAGAGTGCTCCGTATGGCTAGTATAGGACGATCGTTAGCACGGTACGGGCTGGCGATTGTCCGTAATCAAATAGACTTGCTTCGCGGCGCTAGCCACTAGGAGTACGCTTCGATGCGAAGCAAGCCTATTTGGTTTTTCCGCGATTATTATGTAACATTCGAGAAATAACCCAAGCTACTAACTAAAAGTTATATAATACAAGTAAACGAGAAAGGATGGTACTTATGGTCGAATTAAAGAATATTAACTCTATTTACCACTTGAACAATGGGGTGAAGATTCCTTGCGTTGGTTACGGGACGTTCAGAACTCCCGCTGACGTTGCAGAAAAGGCAGTTGCCGATGCGATTGACGTTGGCTACCGGCTGATCGACACAGCGGCCGTCTACGGCAATGAAGAAGCGGTCGGCAAGGGAATCAAGGACTCCGGTATTGACCGGCACCGCCTCTTCATCACCAGCAAGCTCTGGAACGACCACCGCGGCTACGAGAAGGCTAAGCAGGCCATTGACGAAACACTGCAGCGGATGCAGCTCGACTACCTGGACCTCTACCTGATCCACTGGCCAGCTAACCAGAAGCAATTTGGAACCAGGGCGGCCGAAATTAACGCCGAAACCTGGCGGGCAATGGAAGAGGCTTACCATGAAGGAAAGATTCGGGCCCTCGGTCTCAGTAACTTCATGCCCCACCACATTGTGGACCTGATGCGGACCGCAGAAGTGGCCCCAGCGGTTGACCAGATTGAGGTCCACCCCGGCTGGCCACACGTTGAGGAAGTCAAGTACCTGCAAGCTCATAACATCCTGGTCGAAGGGTGGGCACCGCTGGGTGGTCAGGGCGCCAAGGTCATGACCAATAAGACGATGCTCCAATTGGCCGACAAGTACGGTAAGACGGCGGCCCAAATCTCCCTGCGTTGGTTGATTCAGCGGGGCGTCCTCCCACTGCCAAAGTCCACCCACAGGGAACGGATGGTCCAAAACACCCAGCTCTTTGACTTTGAACTCAGCGATGAGGATATGAAGAAGATTGAGGCCCTGCCAAGCCTTGGCGGCCAGTGTGCTGACCCTGACGACGTGGACTTCTAGGAGGAATCGCGATGCAGTTTATTAAAACCGACGCCAACGTTGACCTGGCGGAAAACATCGTCGAGACAGCCAGTCAAACCGTTACCCACCTGGTGATTCCGGCGGGCAAGGCTGTCCCTAAGCACCACGTTCCGTACGACGTTATTGTGGTACCCATCAAGGGGAAGGTTATCTTTGGCGACGTTGACCACGACCACCATGAGACCTTGGTACCCGGGGATATCGTGAAGATGGCTCCCGGTGAATGGCACGACCTTAAGGCAGTCGACGATACCGAAGTAATGGTAATTAAGTCGAAGTTGCAATAGTTAAAAACAAGCTGGGAAAAAAACAGTAGAGTGCTCCGTATGGCTAGTATAGGACGATTGTTGGCACGGTACGGGCCGGCAATTGTCCGTAATCAATGGACTTGCTTCGCGGCGCTAGCCACTAGGAGCACGCTTTTTTTCCGCGATTACTGCATAATATTCGGAAAAATGAAAGAGGCTGGTGAGATAACAAAGTTTTCTCCCAGCTTCTTTTCTGTGCTATGGTAGAAATAGTATTTTCAGAGTAAGGAAGGCTATTAAATGGCAAAGCAGAAGAAAGAGCACATTTTTACGAAGGACGTTGTGCTGGTCATGGCCGCATCGTTTTTCTTTATGTTTAGTAACATGTATTGCAACCCCCTGATCAACGGCTACGCGAAGAGTCTTGGCGCCAGTGGGGCCTTTGCGGGGGTAATTGTGGGGATGATGAGTATCGTTGCCATGTTCCTGCGGCCAATTGCCGGGAACCTGACCGACCATTTTTCCAAGTACCAACTGTCGTTTGTTGGTGGGGCCCTGAGTTTCATTGGGGTCTTGGGCTACGTTTTTACGCCAAATAGCGTGGTTCTTTTGCTTTGTCGGTTGGTCAACGGGCTGGGCTACGTCTTGTGCACAGTCTGCATGACGACCTGGCTTTCCTACTTGGTACCCTTCTCCCATGTGGGGGAGGCAATGAGCTTCTACGGCTTGATGAACGCCCTGGCAATGTCGCTGGCCCCGGCAATCTCAATTGATATCTACCCGGTCATTGGCTACCGGCTCGCAATCATTATCTCCGCCTTGGCCGCCCTGATGGTGGTCGTCACCATCCAATTCGTCCACAACCGGGCGCTGCCAACCGCCAAGGGACCAATCGATAAGGGGCACTTCCACCTGAAGATCATTCAACACGATTCTATCCCCATTGCGGCGATGATTGCCCTGTTTGCCATCCCGTACTTCGCCACCCAGGCGGATATCGTCAGCTACACCGAACAGCGCCACCTGCCGATTGCTGTCGGGGCCTACTTCTTGATCTACGCGATCGTCCTTCTGGCCATCCGGCTCTTCTTGCGGAACCAGTTCGACACGGTCCGCTTTGGGATCTGGCTGGTTGCCAGTTTAGTGGCCACCGCCTTTTACCTGGTAATGCTGGCAGTAATGCACACGAACTGGGAAATGGCCCTGGCCGCTGCGGGGATGGCCTTTGGTTACGGGACCATTTATTCGGTCTGCCAGTCAACGGCGATGATGCTCGCGCCCCAAAGCGAACGGGGGCTGGCCAGTGCGACCTTCTTCTTGGGCCTGGACATCGGGATGTCACTAGGCCCAATCCTCGGGGGGTTAATCGACGACTTCCTACCGGTTGCCTTCTTCTATCCGGTAATGCTAATCATTGTTCCGCTGATCCTGTTGATTTACCTCGGCAACCGCAAGAAGCTTAATGGGGCGGTTGTTAAGCACCAGGACATAGAGTAGGGGTCGACGATGAAAAAGATTTGGCAAGAACTTCAACACGCAAACCGGCAGTTTTACCGCCACTGGTTTTCATACCTGACCCTCTTCATTAGCGTGGACCTAATCATCCAGTTAATTTGGATTCCCATCTTTCGCCTGATTACGACCTTTGCCCTCCAGGCGGGGGAGATCCCCTTTGTCTCCTACCAAAATGTGGTGACGATTGTGACCCACCACCCCATTGTTGTCCTGGTCCTTTTGGCAGAGCTGGTTGCTATCCTCCTGGTAGTTTACGGCCAGTTTGCCATGATTCTGTTAGGAGTCAAGGAGATTAGGACGGAGCAGCTGGGGGCCCGCCGGTTGATCAAGGCCACCTTGGCCCGGCTGAAGGACTTGTGCATGAGCTCCCTCCTGGTCTTACTGGGTTATTTTGTCTTGGTGGTTCCCTTCGCTGACCTGGTCTTTCGGACCCCGCTGCTTGCGAAGGTGCAAATCCCCCAGTTTATCCTGGACTACCTGACGCGAAGTGCCCTGCTGCTCACTGTCCTCCTGGCCTTTTACGCGGTGATGATCATCCTGGGCGTCCGTTTTCTCTATGCCTTGCCCCTGATGGTTTACCGGGGCCAGCGGCCCAAAGCGGCCCTCAGGGCAAGCTGGCGACAGACCCGGCGCGGTAAATGGTGGCCGGCAATTGCCCGCCTCATCGTGGTGAGCCTGGCAGGAGCAATCATCGCTGCTATCCTGTATGCCGCGACGGTGGGCGCTCAGTTTGCCGCGGACCACTTCCTTGGTAAGGGCGCGTATTACTTTGGAATCTTCGACATGCTGGTGGTCCAACTTGGCAGTGAGCTCTTTGCGGCCTGGGTCGGGACCGTCACGATCAACGTTGTCTTCAAGCAATTTGTCGGCCCGGCCAGTGGGGACCACTTTGCAACCTCACGGGGATTGAAGGCGGTCACCGTTGTTGCGGTCGGCCTGCTTACGTTTATCACCGTTGTTGGTAACGCCCTCTACCTCAGCGGTAGCGAGGACCAGCGGCCAGTGACCGTCTCCCACCGGGGCGTGGCGGACGAAAACGGGGTCCAAAACACCATTCCGGCGATGGAAAAGACCCACCGCCTCCATCCGGATTACATTGAAATGGACGTTCACGAGACTAAGGACCACCAGTTTGTCGTCCTCCACGACGAAAATCTGAAGGAACTGACCGGGGTCAACAAGACGCCCCACCAGCTGACCCTCCGCCAGCTGACCCGGCTGACTGCCCGGGAAAACGGTCACCAGGCCAAGATTGCCAGCTTCGATGACTACCTGAAAACAGCTGACCGCCTCCACCAGAAGCTACTGGTCGAAGTTAAGACGACCCCGCAGGATTCGGCGGGGATGCTGCGGCGTTTCGTCCGGCAGTACGGGCCCACTTTGGTTGCCCACCACGACCAGCTCCATTCCCTGGACTACAGCGTGGTTACGGGCCTGAAGAAGTACGACCCCCACTTGGACGTCCTCTACGTTCAGCCCTATAATTTCACCTACCCGAACACGGTTGCCAACGGCTACTCAATGGAGTATTCGACCTTGACTTACGACTTCATCACCCTGGCCCACCTTCAGCACAAGTGCGTCTACGCCTGGACGGTCAACGATGATCAGGTGATGAATCAGATGATGTACAAGAACGTCGACGGCATCATTACCGACAACCTGGTGGAACTCAACCAGGCCATCGCCAGCTACGAGGGACACCAAAGCTATGCTCAGCGGATTTTGAACTACATTATGGTCGTGCCGACGAGCACGGAATTCGCGCCGTAAGGGAATCTTAAGAAAAGGACCGTCAGATTGTAATAAAGCACTGGTATAATTTAGTAGTTAATAAAAGGAATGGTGATTACAGTGTCAATCTATGGACCATACGAACAAAGTCTGTCCGCGGTCTTGACGCGGGTCGAACAGGAAATCCAACAACTGAACCAGCAGACCCTGGATGACCACCAGCCCAAACTATACGAGCACCTGATTGGGCGGGTGAAGGACCCGGATAGCATGGTGGAAAAGTGCCACCGGAAGGATTATCCGGTGACCACCTACGCGGCCCTTCGCCAGTGCCATGATGCCGTTGGGGTCCGGCTGGTCTGTAACTTTATCAGTGACATCACCCGCTGCCTGAAACAGATTCGGCAGGCGGACTGGTGCACGGTCGTCAAGGAAAAGGACTACATTACTAACGCTAAGCCCAACGGTTACCGGAGCTATCACCTGATTTTGGACGTGGTGGCCCAGTTTGAAGACGTGGATGGCCACCAACCAGGGCACTTCTATGTGGAAATCCAGCTGCGGACGATTGCGATGGACTCGTGGGCCAGTCTGGAACACGAATTGAAGTACAAGCACAACATCAAGAATCCTGAACGAATCGGCAAGGAGCTGAAGCGGTGCGCCGACCAGCTCGCCTCCTGCGATGTCCAGATGCAGACGATTCGACAGCTAATTCAAGAAGGATAGGTGAGGACATGCGAATTCTGCTAGCAGAAGATGAAGAACAGCTGGCCCGGGTATTAAAGATGGCTATGACCAGCAGCGACTATACAGTGGACGCCGTTGATAACGGGCAAAAGGCGGTTGACCTGGCAAAGGAGAACGCCTATGACGTGATTATCTTAGACATCATGATGCCTGTTAAGGATGGAATCACGGCCCTCAAGGAAATCCGGGAAAGTGGTAACCAGACCTACGTGATCATGCTGACGGCGATGGCCGAAGTCGATGACCGGGTCAACGGCCTTGATTCCGGGGCGGATGACTATATTACCAAGCCCTTCTCGCTCAAGGAACTCCTGGCGCGCTTGCGGTCACTGGAGCGGCGGACGACTACGAGCAAACAGGCCCTCCACTTTGACGACCTCACCCTGGATAGCGAGGAGCAGGTGATGGAAAGCAGCAATTCCATCAGTCTGACCCGGGAGGAGACGCAGATGCTGGCGTACTTGATCCGTAATGCTGGTAAGCCCCTGTCCCCAGTCGCTATTCTTGATAACGTGTGGGGAAACGAGAAAGCGGACGAAGAGGACGTCTGGATTAACATTTCCTACCTTCGTCAGAAGCTATCCTCGATTCAGTCGCACGCCCAGATTGCGGGTGAAAAGGGCGGCCCTTACATGCTGAAGGAGTGATGCTAAATGATTCAGCACTTTCGTAACCGGTTCATCGTTTTTTCCACCTGTGCGCTAATCCTGGTGATTATCCCCATCATCGGTGGCCTGAGTGCCATCACTTACTTTCAGTCCCGGCGGGAAGTTAATTCTGTCCTGACCATCCTGGTCAATAACGAAGGGCAGATGCCGCGGGGCCAGGTGAAGAACCAGCCGGCGATTATTCCCCAGCCGCACTTTACTCGGGAAAGCCTATCCCAGTACCGCTTCTTTAGCGCGACCATCCCGGATGGCAAGGGACCGATCAGGATTGATAACCAGCATATCCTGTCGGTCAGTCCCGCTGAAATTAAGCGCCTGGCCCAGCGGGTGCAGGGGCGGCAAAAAGGCCAGGGACAAGTACTCTACCGGCAGACGGTCTATGCCTATAAGCGCAAGCACGTCAAGGGCCAGACCACGATTGTCTTTTTGGACGAAAGCCTCTTAATGGCCAAGACCTGGGCAATTATTTATGTCGGCCTATTGCTCGGTGTTATTAGCTTGGTTATCTATACCACCATCTTGATCCTCTTCTCCCGCCGGGCGATCCGGCCAATCATTGAGGCCGAACACCGGCAAAAGGAATTCATCACCAACGCCGGGCACGAACTGAAGACCCCGCTGACGGTGATTGAGGCTAACACGGAGATGCAGGAGCTGACCAGCGGGGAGAGTGAACTGACGACTAGCACCAAGCAGCAGGTCCGCCGGTTGACCGAGTTGATCAACCACCTGGTTTCCCTGGCCCGCCTGCAGGAGCAGCCAACTTTTACCATTGAGCCCGTTAACGTCAGCCAGGTTACTAACAAGGTGGCTGATGGAATGGCCAACGTGGCCAAAGGGGATGGCCATCACTTCAGTAAGCAGGTGGCCCCAGGGCTGATGATCAACGCCGACGAGAACTACTTCTATGAACTGGTCAGCATCCTCCTGGATAACGCCAACAAGTACTGTGACCCGGATGGCGAAGTTAGTGTCGCCCTCCGGCTAAGCAAGCGGAAGAAGGGGGTTATCCTGACGGTGACCAACAGCTATGCCAAGGGCGACCAGGTCGACTTCAACCGCTTCTTTGAGCGTTTCTACCGGGAAGACAAGGCCCGGACAGTTAACAAAAAGGCCGGCTTTGGCATCGGCTTGTCGATGGCCCAGATGATCGTTCGTAACTTTGGCGGCAAGATTAGCGCCCACTACGCTGATGGAAAAATTTCTTTTGTGGCGGCGTTTAAGGCGGTCAATAATAAAAAGAAATAATTAAAAGGTCCTCACACCGAAATTGGTATGAGGACCTTTGATGTTTAAGTAACACGGCTTCTAATAGTCACCATTCATGATGGAGTTCTTGACGATTACGTAGTCAACTTTGCGGATGGACTCGAGATCGCGGCCCCCGGCATAGGAAATCGAGGACTGGAGGTCTTCTTGCATTTCCTGCAGGGTGTCCTTAATGGAGCCCCGGAACGGAACCAGCATCTGCTTGCCTTCCACGTTCCGGTAGGCGCCCTTCTGTACTTCAGAGGCGGAACCCCAGTACTGCTTATACTGCTTGCCATCAATCGTGATGACGTGGCCAGGGGACTCCAGGTGACCGGCCAGCATTGAACCGATCATGACCATTGAGGCCCCGAAACGGACAGACTTGGCAATGTCGCCGTTGTGGCGGATCCCCCCGTCGGCAATGATTGGCTTCCGGGCCGCCTTGGCGCAGAGGCGGATGGCGGCGAGCTGCCATCCCCCGGTCCCGAAGCCGGTCTTCAACTTGGTGATGCAGGCCTTGCCGGGCCCTACACCGACCTTGGTGGCATCGGCGCCGGCGTTTTCCAAGTCCCGGACGGCTTCGGGCGTGGCAACGTTCCCGGCCGTGACAAAGCTACCGGGAAGCTGCTTTTTAATGTACTTAATCATTTTGATGACAAAATCCGAATGACCATGGGCAACATCGATTGTAATGTACTCCGGAAGTAAATGTTCGGCTTTTAACTGGTCAATGAAGTCGTACTCCGCATCCTTGATACCCACGGAGATGGAAGCAAAGAGCTGCCGTTCGTGCATCTGTTTGACGAAACCAAGGCGGTCGGCCGGTTCGAACCGGTGCATTACGTAGTAGTAGCCGTTTTGGGCGAGCCATACGGCCAGGCCCTCATCAATCACACTTTCCATGTTGGCCGGAACCACCGGGATTTTAAAGGTCTTCGGACCAAACTTGACGCTGGTGTCGGCATCCTTCCTACTCTTGATAATGCACTTGTTAGGGATTAATTGGATATCATCATAATCGAACGTTTCCACGGCAATGACTCCTTTTTGTTAAAAATTACCGTATGCTATTATGCACTAAAGATGGGGACCCGTCAATAATAAGAGCGTACATTTTTTGAGTAATTTTTAAAAATTGTTCGAAAAAGCATTGACCTTCGCCGGCAATTTCGGTAGGATAGTGAAGTAAAAACGTCTTTTTACGAAAATAAACGATGAGGTGAAAATAATGTCATCAGTTGTTATTGTTGGTAGTCAATGGGGAGACGAAGGGAAAGGTAAGATGACCGATTACCTGAGTCAAAACGCGGACGTGGTCGTTCGTTCCCAGGGTGGAAACAATGCGGGTCACACCATCGCTTTTAATGGTAAGAAGTTTGCCCTGCGGTTAGTACCATCTGGTATTTTTGGAAAGGACAAGTTAGTGGTTATTGGTAACGGTGTTGTTATCAACCCACCGGCCTTGTTGAAGGAATTGCATTACCTCCAAGACAACGGGATTGACACCTCTGGTCTCCGGATTTCAAGCCGGTCACACGTTACCTTCCCGTACCACATCCTTTTGGATAAGTGCCAAGAAAAGGCGAAGGGTGACCACAAGGTTGGGACGACCAAGAACGGGATTGGCCCCACTTACATGGACAAGGTTTCCCGGGTCGGCATCCGGATGTGCGACTTACTGGAAAAGGACACCTTCAAGATCAAGTTACAACGGAACCTGGCAGAAAAGAACGAACTGTTCACCAAGCTCTACCACGTTGACCCCATCAACTTTGATGATATTTTTGAAAGTTACTATGAATACGGTCAAGAACTGAAGAAGTACGTCACCGACACTGCCCGGATCGTCAACGACGCAGTTGACGACGGTAAGCGGGTCCTCTTTGAAGGGGCCCAAGGGGTAATGCTGGACGTTGACCAAGGGACCTACCCATACGTTACTGCTTCTAACCCAATCGCCGGTGGTGTCTGCACTGGGGTTGGGATTGGCCCTAACAAGATTGACACCGTTGTCGGAATCTGCAAGGCTTACTCTACCCGGGTCGGTGCCGGCCCGTTCCCGTCTGAACTGACTGATGAGGTTGGTGACCAAATTCGGGAAACCGGTCACGAATACGGGACCGTTACCGGGCGGCCACGGCGGGTTGGCTGGTTCGACAGTGTGGCAATGCGCCACGCACGGCGGGTATCGGGCCTTTCCTGCCTGAGCCTTAACCTGCTGGACGTCTTGACCGGCCTGAAGACCATCAAGATCTGCAAGGCCTACAAGCTTGACGGCAAGGAGATCGACTACTACCCAGCTAGCCTGAAGGAGCTGGAACGCTGTGAACCGGTTTACGACGAACTGCCTGGTTGGGACGAAGACATCACTGGTGTTAAGAAGTTCGAAGACCTGCCAGAAAACGCCCAAAACTACTTGAAGCGGGTTAGTGAATTATCCAATGTTCCGGTGGCCACCGTTTCGGTTGGGGCTGACCGGATCCAAACAATTATTGTTAAGGACCCATGGGACATTGCCGAAAAGTAATTAAAGATTTTAATAAGTAAGAGGCTGGGAGAAAACTTTGTTTTCTCACCAGCCTCGTTTAGTTCTCCGAATATTACATAGTAATCGA
>NZ_AZGM01000046.1:0-5943 GCF_001435935.1 Limosilactobacillus panis DSM 6035 | reverse complement strand
CGCGTCGAAGCGTGCTCCTAGTGTCTAGCGCCGCGAAGCAAGTCCATTGATTACGGGCAATTATTGGCCCGTTCCGTGCCAACAATCGTCCTATACTAGCCATACGGAGCACTCTGAAGCTTTTTTCCCAGCTTCTTCTTTTGTTATGGTAAACACGGTATAATTAGGGCAATAATCTAAGGCGAGGTATTGAATAAAATGGCTAAAGTTGAAATTACCATGGTCCGTCACTACCTGGATTGGTCCCTTCACCAGACCATCAACCAGGCTGACCTGATGACCCAGTTGGGTGTGCACGCCACGGGGGTCAACGGTGAGGACCTGACAAACAAGGTTGTCCTAAACTTGACCCAGGTCAACATTGACCAGCAAGGTGAGTATCCGGTCGCACTGAGTGTAATGGATGCCAGCGGGCAGACCGCTCAGGAATCGGTAACGCTGCATGTCCGGCCGGCTGGTCAGGTCGAGTCACCGACCAAGTCGACACCGCAAACCCCAACCAAGAAGAAACGCTACGGGGTAATTGCTATCCTGGTAGTGATTATCCTATTGCTGGTGTGGTGGGGAGTCAGTGCCCATAACCGGGCCCAACAACAGGAGCAAGCGGCAAATAACGACCAGCAGAGCAGCCAGATCGAACAGAACTCCAGCAGTATTTCAAAGCTGAGCTCGGATAACCAGAAGCTGGCTAACCAGGTTGCCCAGCTGAAGGGGGCGGCCCAACAGTACCAAAAGGATCACGACCAGCAGGCCTTGAACAACCGTTTGGATAAGATTGAGTCCCAGAACCAGCAGCTCCAGGACCAGACCCAGAGTTCCAGTACCCGGGAGCACTTAAGCCAGGTGACGAACGTGGTCAACAAAGTTCGCCAGGACCCGGAGGACGGGGTAAACGTGGTGAACAACCTGAAGAAGCAACCGGGTTTTGACCAGATCTGGGATGCAGTTTCGCAGAAGTTGTCCTCCTGGCTCGACCGCTTCAGTAACTAATAATTGACAGTCATTTAGTGGCCGATTAAAATAAAGTAAATACCCTTTAAGTGGCCCCGTGAGACCAGCAAGGAACGATGAAGAAAGTAACTGAGTTCTCCGTTAGTTTACGATGCTGATGGAGGACTTTTTAAGATGGAATTGAGGATGGATAAAGGAGGAGCAGAAAGATGGCACATGAAATTGTTGATGGGTCAAGTATGCAGCGGGCACTGACCCGGATTACCTACGAAATTATTGAACAGAATAAGGGGGTCGAGAACCTGGTATTTGTCGGCATCAAGACGCGGGGAATCTACCTTGCCAAGCGGTTGGCCAAGCGGCTCGACCAGTTGGAAAACGTTGATGTTCCAGTGGCAGCACTCGACGTTTCCTTGTATCGTGATGATCGGCACGTTCCGGATAACCACGTTGAGCCAACTGTACGGACGAAGCAGCTAGATGTTAATATTACCGACAAGCACGTTATCCTGGTTGACGACGTACTGTTCACGGGACGGACGGTCCGAGCCGCTCTGGATGCCCTGATGGATATGGGCCGGCCGAAGCGGATTTCGCTGGCGGTTTTGGTAGACCGGGGGCACCGGGAACTGCCAATCCGGCCGGACTTTGTGGGTAAGAACATCCCAACGGCGGCGGACGAGACGGTCCACGTTGCTGTGGAGGAATATGACGGTCATGAGGATATAACGATTGAAAGAAACTGAGTGCGGAGCGGCCCAAAAGCGGCCCTTTTGCCATGCTAAGCATTAGACGCGCGGCCGCAGAGCACGTTATCCTTGAAGGAAAAGAGATTAGAAATGAAACCCAAGAAACGACTATGTAACGCGTCGAGTTCGGCCTGTAGCTAGACAGTAGGTCCGGCGGCCCGGAGCACGTTACCGAGAAAATCAAAAATCACCAGCAGGCTCACTTGCTGGTGATTTTTAAATTATAATAGAGTCAACAAGATGCGGGGGTGCAGTTATGGCGTACAGTTTTAAAAAAGAGCAGAAAGACTTATATAACCCGGGAAAGCGCCCGATGGTAATTGATGTTCCTGCCATGAATTACTTGGCAGTTCGGGAGCACGGTGACCCTAACGAGACTAACGGTGAGTACCAACAATCGCTGCAGTTGCTGTACCCGGTTGCTTACACCATTAAGATGAGCAAGAAGGGTGACCACCACATTCCGGGATACTTTGACTTCGTAGTCCCGCCGCTTGAGGGTTACTGGTGGCAAGAAGGTGTTAAGGGGGTCGATTACCAGCATAAGGAACGGTTCAACTTTATTTCGATGATTCGGTTGCCTGACTTTGTTGATCGGGCAACGTTTGACTGGGCGATTCAAACGGCACAGGCCAAAAAAGACGGCGACTTCTCTAAGGTGGAGTTTTTACCTCAGCACGAAGGTCTGTGTGTCCAGGCGCTCCACATTGGCTCTTACGATGATGAACCGGAAACGGTGGCTAAGCTGCATGACTTCATTGCCAAAAAAGGCCTCCAGTTGGACATTAATGACCACCGTCACCACCACGAACTGTACCTTTCTGATCCCCGGCGGACGCAGGAAGCAAACCTGAAAACAGTTCTCCGGTTACCCGTTAAATAGTTTTTATTGCATTTGCAACAAAATCGTTATAGTATTTGAGCAAGGAGTTTTATCATGGTTGATATTTTACGCGAGATTGGAATGATTGACCGGGCGCTGGATTCAATCGCCAACATTGAGTTTAAGAAGGTTGACCTGGCGCGGGGGCAGTACCTGTACCTTGTTCGGATCTACGAGCACCCAGGAATCATTTCGGAACAGTTATCCAACCTGATAAAAGTTGATCGTACCACCATCGCCCGGGCAGTAAAGAAATTAGAGGCAAACGGCCTGATCGAACGGCGCCGGGGCCCCGACAACAAGAAGATCAAGCACCTTTACGTTACCGCAAAGGGAAAGCAGGTTTACCCCTTCATCATTCGGGAAAATGAACACTCGAATGCTGTTGCCCTTAAGGGGTTCACGGAAAAAGAGGCCGAGCAGTTGCACGACTTCCTTAGTCGGGCCCGCCACAATATTGACGGTGACTGGGACTTTGTAAAGCATGGTGGCAAACGGAAATACTAGTGTTCGAGGAGTGCAAGATTGTGCAAAAAGTAGTTGTCGACCAGAGTTTCTGGGAAATCTTCCCAGATGCGCAGGTCAATATCCTATATGCAAACGGTATTGATAACCACAATGATCAGGCCAATTTGACGGAGCGTCAGCAGTTGCTGAAAGATGCCACCGCTGCGGCGGGTCAGTTTCTAACGAACGAGACCTTCCGCCTGAACCCGGTTGTTGACCAGTGGCGGGGCGCCTTCCAGCAGTTTAAAAAGAAAAAGGGTGCCCGTTCTTCGATTGAGGCGCTGCTGAAACGGGTTAACCAGGGCCGCAACTTTGACCCGATTGACCCCCTAGTGGACGTGTATAACAGTGTTTCCCTGACTTATGGTGTCCCGGTGGGAATCGAGGACCGGGACAAAATTGCCGGTGACATGCACCTGGGCCAGGTTGATGGGGGTCAATCATTCCAGCCGGTTGGGGCCGACGGGGATGAACCGACCCTGCCAGGTGAGGTTGCCTACTATGACGACCAGGGTGCTGTCTGCCGGTGTCTAAACTGGCGGGATGCCCAGCGGACAATGCTGACGGCGGATTCACAAAACATCGTGGCCGTGATTGAAGCGGTCAATCCGGAGCAGGCGGCCCGGGCCAACGAGGCGATGGCCGAACTAAGTAAGCTTATTAACCGTTACTTCGACGTTCAACCCAGCCCGGTTTTCCACCTGACAAAGGGCCAACCAATTGCGGTTGTTCCAGGCAACCTGACGAAATAAAACATAAAAGTGCGCTCTAGTATTTGGATTTTTCCAAATATTAGAGCGCACTTTTATTTCCCGGGAAATTATTTCTCTTTCCAGTAACGGGCATTTATCAATAACTGCTTAGAACGCTGGTCTGCTGGGCGGTAGCCGCGTTTGAACAGGTGCTTGAAGTACATCATATTGTACAGCAAGGCAAATGCCAGTGACGGCCATGGGAAATCTAAGAGCCAGTTCAAACCAAAGAACATGGCAACTAGGGCGTAATCGATATCGAGGACAATCATCAGGATAAAGTTATAATAGTCACCCCGGAAGAGGGCCGGAAACGGACCAAACCACAAGGTCGTCCATGAGACCCCCACCTTGGAGATGCGGATGTCACCTTGATCATTAACTATCTTTGCGTAATTTGGTGGTAAGGGGAGATTGTTTAAATTGAATGGGTTTTGACCGTTGTTATTGTTGTTGCCAAACGGGTTTTGCATATCTCTTTTCCACTTCTTTCTTATAGATATTAATGATAACACACTCGCCGAGGTCACACTAATTTAATGCCGTAATGATAGCTTGACAACGGCTTCACAACGGGCGGTCTGCGGCATCATATCGATTGGCTGGATGTAATCAACGTGGTAGACACTGGTTAGCCGACGGAGGTTGCGGGCAAGCGATGCCATTCCACAGGAAACGTAGGCAAACTTGCGGGGCTTAACCTTGAGAATTTGCTTGATGAGGGCTTCATCTAGGCCCATCCGTGGCGGGTCAACAACGAGGGCATCAAACTGGTGTCCCTCGGCAAGCCACTTAGGCATCACGTCTTCGGCCTTGCCGACTTCGTAGTGGGCGTTTGTGATGCCGTTAAGCTTGGCATTGGCGTTAGCGTCGGCCACTGCTTCGGGGATGACCTCCATCCCCCGGACTTCCTTAACCCGGGGTGCCAGAGACAGGCCAATCGTCCCGATTCCGGCGTAGGCATCAATTAAAGTATCGTTTTTATCGAGCTCCAGAGCTTCGGCTGCCTGTTCATAAAGGGTCTCCGTTTGTTCCGGGTTGAGCTGCAAAAATGACTGGGCAGAGAGCTTAAAGTCCAGTCCCATCAGGCTCTCATTGATGGCTTCCTTGCCGGCCAGGTGGATCATCTGGTCACCCCAGACTAGTGGCGTATCCCCCGGATTGACGTTTTGCATTACGGAAACAACTTCTGGCAGCTGTTCTGCAATTTTATCGAGGAGCTGGTGCTTGTGGATCAGTTTAGGGGTGTTAGTGATTAAAGTCAGCTGGATCTCACCGGTCGTCCAGGATTCGCGAACGACGACCGTCTTGATGATGCCACTGTTGTGCTCTTCATCGTAGACAGGAATCTGCAGTTCTTCAATCAACTTAACAACGGTGTTGACGACCTTCATTGTCCGGGGCATTTGGACGGCACACTCCTGCATGTCAACAATGTCGTGGCTATTGGGCTTATATAGGCCCGCAACCACGTGCCCGTCGACCATTCGAACCGGGAACTGGGCTTTGTTCCGGTAGTGGTACTGTTCCGGTGCAGCAATGGTTGGGCGCACTTCGTAGTTGCGGTAACCGTAGGGCTGGAATTTTTCCAGACTATCAATAACGACCTGGCGCTTAAACTTTAATTGCTCCGGGTAGGCCAAATTTTCTAGTTCGAAGCCACCAGCCACATTAGCATAGCTATCGCGGGGGGTTACACGATACTTGCTCTTTCTCCGGATCCGATGAATCTTGGCCTCAAGAAAACGGGGGTGAACTCTAGTTACCTCTGCCACGACCACTTCACCGGGCAGGGCCCCGGGAACGAAGCAGACCTTGTGCTTAAAATAACCAATTCCGTGACCATTAATCCCCAGCCGCCGGATGGTCAGGGGAAAACGGTCGCTAACATTAACTTCAACTTGTGACGCAGCTTTATCTTTTGCCATGCTTACTCTCCTTATAGTAGTTTCTCTATTTTAGCACATCTCCCCGTTAAGAATGTGACGGCCGGCCCTGTATTGAAAGGGTGACTTTATAATCAAATCTTTGGAAATCATCTAATAACCCCGATTTAAAATTGAAGTGCAACACTTGATAACTAGACCAATTAGACTAGCTT
>NZ_AZGM01000045.1 GCF_001435935.1 Limosilactobacillus panis DSM 6035 | reverse complement strand
CCAAAAAAGCCAATAACCACACGCCTTTGGCGTGATTATTAGCTTTCAAGTTTCAGCTGATCAAGTAAATACGAGCAAGAAGCTCCTCATGGCCGCAAGCCACGGGGAGTTTTTATATGTTTCATGTGAAACACAACACCACTTATCCGGGAAAGGGGGTAAAATAGGTGGTAGAAAGGGGACGGCAGATATGGAAAAGGCAACCGCATTCGATTTTTCACCAACTAACGATTCTTTCTTGGGGATTACATCCCTCGGTCGGTCCGATACTCTGCCCGGCCACCATTACGGTCCCGCCGTCCGTCCCTATTACCTAATCCACTATATTCTCGCCGGTACGGGCACTTTCCGGGTGAGCGACGTTGAGTACCATCTCCACGCCGGTCAGGGCTTTTTAATTGAGCCCAATTACCAGACCTACTACGTTGCGGACAAATACACCCCCTGGTCCTACGTATGGGTTGGTTTTACCGGTAAGTACGCCGATGAGCTGGTTGACCAGTTGGGCCTTTCTGAAGACCTGCCGACCTTCAATAACCAGTACTCCTACGAACTGGTCGACTGCATCAACCACATCATGAAGTTACCACCGGATAAGCCGGAAAACGAGCTGCTCGCCAACAGCTACCTCTTGCGCTTTCTCAGCTTTATTGCCCGGTCAAAGCCCATTAACGCGCCCCACACAACTTTGCAAAAGAACCAGTATGTTGACCAGGCAATCCACTACCTGAGTACCCACATTGCCACGGCATCGACCGACCAGTTGGCCAGGGCCGTCAGTCTGGACCGCAGCTACCTCAGTGGCCTTTTTAAAAAGACAACCGGGCTGACTCCCAGCCAGTATATCCGCAACTTCCGCATCACGAAGGCCCGCCACTTACTGGAGTCCTCCCAACTGACGATTGACGAGATTGCCCAGGCCAGTGGCTACGAGCACGCCAATTCCTTTTCCCGGATCTTTAAGCGAACGTACGGCCTTAACCCGCGCGAATACCGCAAGCAGGCCCAGGGGGAACATCGATGAGAACGTAATACAATAAACGACCGCTAGCGTTCCACACCAAGATTGCGGAACGCTAGCGGTCGTTTTGTATTTTCATTAATGACCGAGTAGTTCACGTTACTTTGCTTCAAAGATAAACAGCCGGCTATAAAAGTCAGTTACCTGCTTGGTGGCGGCTGACTGTTCCGACTCCGCATCGGAGACGACAAGGCCAATATTGGCAAGTTCCTGACCATAGTAGTAGCCACAATCCTGGCCGCCTTCTTCCTTAACCTGGTACTCCTGGTCGGCTAAGAGGCCTGGAATCTGCTGCAGGCGGTATTCCGCGTTAACATCGTTGAGCATCTTAAAGTAGCCCAGTGCCGCGTATCGTTGGTCAGGGGACACCACTAGCCAGGCGGTGAAATTTCCTTCGAACGGTGTCTTCAACCGGTAGAAGCGGCCGAATTGAAACAGGCGCCGGTACTTTTTCATGAAGGTAATTTGATCCTTAATTTGGGCCAATTCAGCCCCCGTTAGCTTACCCAGGTCGAGTTCGTACCCGAGGTCCCCAAAAAAGGCGACGTCACCCCGCGTCTTTAATGGCGTCACCCGGTTGACCTGTTCGTTAGGGCAAACCGAAACGTGGGCCCCCATCGCGCTGGTCGGGTAACAGTACGAGGTCCCGGTTTGAATCTTCAGCCGCTCACCGGCATCGGAGTCATCACTCGTCCAGGCCTGCGGCGCGTAGTACAACATCCCCGCGTCAAAACGGCCGCCACCGGAAGCACACGATTCAAAGAGGGCCTTCGGGAAGGCCTTGATCAGCCGGTCATAGAGCTTGTAGACTCCCAGGATGTAGCGGTGAAAAATCTCCCCCTGCTGGTCCGGTCGGTAGGCGGCGGAGTAGCACTCAGTGATATTCCGGTTCATGTCCCACTTCACGTAGTCAACGTGCCCGTCTTTAATGACTTTAGCAACCAGCTGGTAAATATAATCCACCACTTCCTGCCGAGAAAAATCGAGGACATACTGGCGGCGGCCCTGAGATGGGTGCCGGTCTGGTGTCTGGATGATGTAGTCAGGGTGGTTGCGGTAAAGGTCACTATCCTTATTGACCATCTCTGGTTCGAACCACAGGCCAAACAGCATCCCCAACTGGTGAATCTTCTTTGAAAGGCCGCTGATCCCATCGGGTAAGCGGTCACGGTTGACCCACCAGTCACCTAGGCCGGCCGTTTCCTTTGTCCGTTCCCCAAACCAGCCATCGTCAAGGACAAATAATTCGACTCCGAGCCGCTGGGCCTGCTTGGCGAGCCGGAGCAGCTTTTCTTCGTTAAAGTCAAAGTAGGTGGCTTCCCAGTTATTGATCAAAATCGGCCGCTCGCGGTCACGCCAGTAGCCCCGGGCAAGGCGGGTCTGGTAAAGACGGTGGAAAGTTTGACTGAGGCTGTTCAGGCCCTTACTGGTGTAAGCCATCACCGCTTCCGGAGTTTGGAACGACTCCCCCGGCTTGAGCTTCCAGGAGAAGTGGAAGGGGTTGATCCCCATCTGCACCCGGGTTACCTTGTAGGCGTCCACCTCCGCCTGGGCGAGGAAGTTACCGCTGTATATGAGGGAAAAACCATACGCTGCCCCCTGGAATTCGTCAGTGTGGGGCCGTTTCAGAATAACAAACGGGTTTTGCATATGGCTAGAAGCGCCCCTGGTACTACCCACGGACTGGATGCCGGGACGGAGGTGGGCCACCTTCTTTTGTCGCTCCCGGCCCCAGGCACCAGAGAATTGCACCCAGTCGTAGTCATCATCTGGCAGGTCCAGATTCATGCTCATCGCCGTTGTCAGCTGGTGGGGCGCGGTCCCCTGGTTAATGAAGCGGACACTGCGAGCAATCGCGTCGTGGTCCGTGAAGATCGTGTAGTAGAGGACCATCTCAACCTTGGTAAGGTCGTCGCGCAGGGTGACCGCCAGCGTTGTGGCCTCACTATCGTCCTCAGTATACGTAGCGGGAAGGCCGGGCAGTGTTGGCTTCCCCGCTGAAATTTGGTGGCTGACGTAGTGGAAGTTCGTAATCGTACTACCGTTGGGCTGTTTGAGTTCGACTGCCGGCATCCGGTAGTCGCTGGTTCCATATGACGGGTACTCCTGCTTGACGTTCCCCAGGGAAAACTTGTAGTCATCATAGACGTAGCTCATCATCGGCCGGTAGTCATTTTCAACCAGGTAACCGTGGTCATCTCTGTCCGGGACCCGGGCACCGAAGTAGAGTTGACCCAGTTGGCCGTTTCTCAGCACCTTAATAATGTAGCTAATGTGGTCATTATACAGGTGAAACTCCTGACTCGTTTGATGGTACTTAATTGGCATTGCATCGTGCTCCCTTCACAAATTTAATTTCATTCTAGCTAATAAAAGCGCTTTTGTCGCTGACCGGTCGTGGGTAAAAGGGAACATTTTGTGGGGTCCCATAATTGACCACTGCTTTGTTTTGCCATATACTTATTTGTATAAAATAGTATACAAGGGAGCAATCCAAATGGCACAGATTAATATCAAAGTTGATGACCAATTGAAGGACAACGTTAGCGCCATCTTCAACGAAATGGGGCTCGATATTACAACCGGTATTAAAATTTACCTTAAACGGGTCCAAAGAGACAGGAGAATCCCCTTTGACCTTACCAGTAACCAGTTTGACGCCCAAAAGCTTGCCCAGCGTTACCAGGCCGGTGACCAAGAAGTCGTTGCCAACCTGAACGAGCTCTTCAACGCCCTGGCTAACCAGGGATCGTCAACGGGGATTGGCGGAACCATCCTTAAAAAACGTTAAAAGAAGAAGCTAGAGCCGACACACTCTAGCTTCTTCTTTTTTGGTCAAATTTGCTAATGCCCCTTTAAATAGTTCAGATTTATGTTAAAATTCAAGAGTCAAAAGGGGCCAGTAAAGTAATTGTTCCGTAAAACACGAACATTATTTTAACTGGCAGCGACACGGCAAAAGGAGAATTTGATGAATAACGATATTGAACAAGTCTTATACACCCAGACGCAGATTGACAACCGGATGGATGAAATCGCCAACCAACTGACGGAGAAGTACCAGGGCCAGTGCCCCCTGATCGTCTCCGTCATGACGGGAGCGGTCGTCTTCACGGTAGAGATGATCAAACGCCTCAAGTTTAAGCTCAACCTGGACTACGTCGACGTCTCCAGTTACGCCGATGGTACCCAGTCAGCGGGAAAGGTCAAACTTGTTCAGGACCTGTCATCAAACATTGATGGGCGCCCCGTCATCATCATGGAAGACATCATCGATACCGGGCATACCCTGAAGTACCTGGCGGACCTGTTGAAGGGACGCGGTGCCAAAAGCATCGAGATCTGTGCCCTCCTCGATAAGCCAGACCGCCGGGAAGTTGATGTTGAGGCGGACTACGTTGGTTTCAAGGTCCCGAATAAATTCATCGTTGGCTACGGGCTCGATTACAGGGGTCTCTACCGTAACCTCCCCTACATTGGAATCTTGAAACGGTCCGTTTACGAAAATTAAGATTACACTATGGCAACTCGTTATCGCTTGGTGACGGGTTGCTTTTTAGTTCTCAGCTAAAAAGGCACTCACCCGGGACAGGCCAGCAATCAAATGGTCACTTTCAAAGGCATAGCCAATCCGGACTGAATTTTCAATGCCAAAGCAGACCCCGGGGACCAGGAGAGTCTGGTACTTGGCCATTAGCTGATCACAAAAAGCGGTGCTGGCCAAGGGGGCGTCGTAATAAAGTAAAGCAGTAGTCCCCGCAGTTGGCCGTTGCCACGAAATCTTATCCTGCCCGGCGACCCACTTGGTTAAAAGCTGGAGGTTTTCCCGGATAATCAGGCGGTTATGGTGCAGGATCTTTTGCCAGTTCTGCAGGGCCAGCGTACCAATCATCTCATCCACGACGCCACAGGAAATGGTGGCATAGTCCCGGTGAGAAAGGAGTTGGGTCATCAGCGCCCGGTCACGGGTAGCAATCCAACCTAGGCGGAGGCCGGCTAGCGAGAAGACCTTAGAAAAGCTACTGGTAGAAATTCCCTTCTCATAAAGGTCAATAATTGATGGTGAATACTGGTCGTCCTGGGTTAGGTGGCGGTAAACTTCGTCACATAAGACATAAGCATCAACGGACTTGGCAACCGTCACTACCTCTTCAAGTTTAGCTTCCGGTATCAGGGCCCCGGTTGGGTTATCGGGGTTATTCAGGATAATCAGCTTGGTGTGCGGCGTCACCAGCTGCTTAAGTTCTTGGATGTCCGGGAGGTAGTGGTTCTCCTTGGTCAGGGGCAGTAACTTAACGGCTGCCCCCAGGGCCTGGGGAATCGACTGCAACTGCTGGTAGGTCGGCGTTACCACCACTACCTCGTCCCCGGGCGACCACTGTATTGAGGACCAGGTTGTTAGCACCAATTGCGCCGTGCTCGGTCACAATGTTATCCGGTGCAAGTGGGGTCCGGTAGAGTTGGGCGATCCCCTGTTTTAGTTCGTCGGCCCCCTCAATTGCCCCGTAAGTTAAGCGTGTGTCTAACAATTTAGTGGTAAATTCTTCCTCGTCGACACCGGCAACTTCCAGGAGCCCCCGGAGGGAAAACGGTGCGACGCAGGTTTCGCCCAGGTTGTACCGGGCCTTAGTTTCGTACTTATTCATCCACTGTTCTACGCCAAAATCCTTGATTTTCATCTGTTAGTCCTCCTTAAAAAATAAGGCACTTATAGCAAACCTTAGATGGCCAGGCCATCATACCTGCGGCTTACTATAAGTGCCTAAAGCTTACCCAACCGGTGTCGGGTAAGCCATTTTTAATTTGAAATTAATTTATTCCTTTTAGGTAACGTTGTCAAGGTACCAAAAATAAGTACTTCTGTTTCTTTATATGAAGCAAATAAGGAAGTCTGCTTCTGCTTGTGTCAAAGAGAGTCATTTCTTACCAGTAGGGATTCATCACCGATATCCCTAAACAAGATAGCCTTGTAATTAATCCGCAACTGGCAATTAATGAAATCGTTAATTTGGGGCACGAGGGCGAATTAATATCACGACTAATCCAAAAATCAATCAATGCCAAGAAGAGACAGATTATAAGCTAGGTAACTGAAACTTGAAAGCCCTGAATTGCAATGAAATCATTGTGGTTCAGGGCTTT
>NZ_AZGM01000007.1 GCF_001435935.1 Limosilactobacillus panis DSM 6035 | reverse complement strand
GGAGGGACGCAGGAGGCTAAGCGAACCGCATGATTGGAAGAGTGCGGCCAAGCAATGAGTCAGTAACTAAGTCAAATGCTTAGTTGCGGGTTGACGAGTTGTGATGGGGAGTGAAATTATAGTAACGAAGTCGCTGATGTCACACTGCCGAGAAAAACTTCTAGTGAGTATTCAACTGCCCGTACCGCAAACCGACACAGGTAGTCGAGGAGA
>NZ_AZGM01000044.1 GCF_001435935.1 Limosilactobacillus panis DSM 6035 | reverse complement strand
ATCCGAAAATTTCATCTAACTCCATTAATTATTTGGGACTTATGTCACAGCCCCGTTTCCTTATTTTTAAAGATATTAGTTATTCTCTAACTTAGCCTTACGAGCTTGTTCCACGTCAAATTCAGGGAACCAGATACCGATTTCCCGGGTGGCACTGTCCACCGTATCAGAGGTGTGAATGATGTTCCGCAGGTTACCATCTGGCCATTCACGACCGTAGTCCCCACGGATGGTCCCCCACTCGGCCTCGCCTGGGTTAGTAGCCCCGGCCATGTTGTGGATAGCCTGGACAACGTTCGTCCCGGAAACCACGATTCCGACAATTGGGCCTTCAGTCATGTATTCCAAAAGTTCAGGGAAGAATGGCTTGTCCACCTTGTCAGAATAGTGCTGACGTAGTTTTTCCTCGGTTGGGATGATCATCTTCAGGGCTTCAATAGTGTAACCCTTCCGTTCGATTCGGGTAATGATATCACCGATGTGCCGTGTCTTAACACCATCTGGCTTTACCAATACCAATGTATATTCATCTTTTACCATACGGAACATCTCCTTATAAATCGCTACTAATAGAGTAACATATTCCCCTAGGCCGTGAAAGCGTTTTTACTGTTTGTCAGTCAATTCGTGCTCAATTACGACCTGATCGCCCGCCTTGGGAGTAATTGCCTTGGCAACCGGACCATTGCTTACCAGGGTCAGCTGGTGCATTGCCCGGGTTGCCATTGTGTAGATCATCCCGACGGCATCGACGTTGGCCATGTTTTCCTGGGAAATATCGTAGGCAATGACGGCATCAAACTCGAGGCCCTTGGCGAGGTATATTGGCAAAACAAGGATCCCCGTTGGTAGGACACTATCGCGGGCGCTGAGTAAGTGGAGGTCATTAACCCCCTGCTGGTGCAGATGACGGTAAATATGTTCCGCCTGGTCGCGGTTTTTGGTCAGGACCGCCACCGTTTCAAATTTCTGCCGGTGCTTGGCTACCATCGCCGTCACGCACTGATCGCAGGCCGCCTGGTCATAGCGGACATAGAGGGCCGGGCGCTCCCCGTGACGGGTAAAGGAAATAACCTGGTCCCCATCGGGCAGGAGTGCCTTAGCGAAGTCGGTGATTTCCTTAGTCGACCGGTAACTCCGGTTCAGGGCAATCAGGTTGGGATGCTTGGCCTGCAGGGCCGTGCTTAATTCTTTAAGCATCTCCTGAGGCAGACGGAGGGGCTTGAACAGCGCCTGCTCACTGTCACCCAGGACGGTAAACTTGGCCCGGGGGAAGGCGTGGCGGAGGTAGATCAGCATTGCCAGTGGGTAGTCCTGCATCTCGTCAATAAAGACGTACTGGAAGGACTGGTTCTGCCCACTCCCCGTCATCAAGTCCCGCAAATACATCAGCGGCACCGTGTGCATCAGCTTCAGACGATGGTACTCGATTTCATTTTGGTAGTCAGTAATCGTGTTAATCCAGTCCCGCTTACTGATGTTCTCCGGAAGGTCGACCTGGCGGAGGAAGCGCTCGTACTGGTTGTAAAAGTCAATGAAGTAGTTGTTGTAAATTGCGTCGGCCACCACCCGTAGACGGCGCTTAGCCAGGCGGCGGGCCAGGTAGGCGTACTGGGCGTCCTCATCTTTAAAGTCGTCAACCGTCTTTTTGCCGTATAGGCGGTGGAGCTGCTGGACGTCCAAGTCATCGAGGGCCTTAGCAACCCAGTCCTTCTTCGCCTCTTCTCGTACCCGGTGCTGGAGTTCACGAATTAGCTTGTTCTTTAGGTGAACCAAACGATCCGCCGCCGTCATCGTCTTGGGAAGGGCCCGGTAAAGGTCGCGGATATGGTCCGCACTGAAGAAGTCCTGGCTGTTAAAAGTCAGGTCAGCAAACTGAATCTGATCCACGGGTAACTGGTGAACGTAGTCAAAGACGGCTGCCATTACTGGGGCACCTTCTAAAAAGTCGGCAACAACGTGGTCCCCACCGTTTTTTTGCCGTTCCTCGTAGCGGTCAAAGAGGGTCTCCACCTGGAGGCCTTCAAACCGCCGGCGGAGGAAGCCGGCCAGCGTGACCTGGCGCATGTTCCGCTCCCCCAGGCTCGGCAGGACCTCTGAGATGTAGTGGCTAAAGAGGTTGTTCGGACTGAAGAGGACAATTTGGTCGGCATTCAGTTCTGCCCGGCTGTGGTAGAGGAGGTAGGCAATCCGCTGCAAAATTGCGGAGGTCTTCCCGGAACCAGCAACCCCCTGGACAAGGAGGAGGTCACTTCTTGTATCCCGGATAATGTCGTTTTGTTCCTGCTGAATCGTTGCCACGATGTTGTGCATGTACTGGTCGTTCTGCTCACCGAGGGCGGCCTGGAGGAGCTCGTCACCGACCGTTTCGTTGGTATCGAACATGTTGGTGATCTTACCATCCTTAATTGTGAACTGACGCTTCTTAACCAGGTTAGTGGTCTGCGTTCCCGCCGGCGTCTCGTACTTAACTTTGCCAAGCGTTCCGTTGTAATAGACCCCGGAGATGGGCGCCCGCCAGTCGTAAACCAAGAAGTCGGTCTTGTCACTATTCATCAGCGATGCCGTCCCAATGTAGAGGCTCTCCGGCTCGTCCTTGCCCGGGTCCAGAATATCGATTCGGCCAAAGTACGGGGACCCCTGGAGGTTCTTTAGGGTACGGAGCTGGTGGTTTAGGATGGTTTCGTTCTCGGCCGCTTGGGAAACTAGTCGCCGCTGCTGTTCAAGTTCGGACCGCGATTCGGCAATATCGTCAACTTCGTAACGATTGATTGAGGCGTTCTCGCTGTAGTTCTTTTCGACCGCCCGGGTTTCCTTATGGGCAGCAGCGACCGATTCCTTGGTTTCTGTGATCTGGCGGGCGATTTCCTCATCGACCCGGTCGACCCGCTGCTGTTCAACGCGTTGCTCTCCGTCTTCCATTTTCGTTCCCCTTTTCTCTGTAATCGTGATTATCTATTTTAGCATTTTATCCACGGGGACCCAACCAAAAGCGACTGGGGCCACCCCTCTTTTCATTCGAAAAAAAGCGTGCTCCTAATGTCTAGTTACGGGCAATCGTCGGCCCGTGCCGTGCCAACGATCGTCCTATACTAGCCATACGGAGCACTTCAATACTTTTTTCAGCTTAATTTCAAGTAGTAGGTAATTTTTTCAACGAATGTTTCAAAATAAACGGCGCCAAGATCGTTGCCAGGATGATCACGGTAATAACGTCTGAATAGTACATCGGCGACAGGAGGTGGGCCTCATACCCAATCTGGGCGGTGATCAGAGCCATCTCCCCCCGGGCAATCATCCCGCTACCAACAACGTAGGAGCTTACCATGTTGAAACCGGCAATCCGGTCCCCAGCCCCACAGCCGACTAACTTGGTCAAACAAGCCAACACCGTCATCAAGATCACGAACAGCAGGGAACGCTGAATGTTATCAAAGCGCATGTTCAGGCCGACACTAACGAAGAAGAGGGGGATAAAGATGGCGTAACCAATGGGCTCAAAGCTCCGGTCAATTGTCTCCTTCCGGTGGGTGTTAGCAACCGCAATCCCGGCAAAGAAGGACCCGACCGCCCCGCTTAGGCCAACGTAGTGCGCAATTGAAGCCATCCCCAGGCAGATGATCATTGCCATGACAGACGGCGCCGACTCGGTCAGCATCTTCTCGCTAAGGTGCATCAAATAGGGAGCCAGCCAGCGGACCAACAGGTAGGTCCCACCAAAGAAGAGGACCTGCAGGCACAGGGCCAACCAGAGTGGCAGGCTGGTGTGGGCGTCGCCACCCTCACCGTTGATCACACTGATCATGATCGATAACATCATGACACCGATGATGTCGTCGGCAACCGCGGCCCCGAGGATGGTTGCCCCCTCCCGGCTACTGAGTTGGTTGAACTCCCGCAGGACCGCTACCGAAATGCTGACGGACGTGGCAGCAAAAATAACCCCGATAAAGACGGACTCAGTCTTGGTGAAGCCAAAGAAGTAGGCCACCGGCGACATCACAATGACCGGGATGATAGCCCCCGCCATTGCCACCGCGAAGGCGGGCTTTAGGTACTTTCTTAACTGCGAGAGGTCACTCTCGAGCCCCGCAATGAACATCAAAATAATAACCCCAATCTCCTGAAATTCGTTCATCATTGAGTTGAGGTGGACCCAATTCAACATTGCTGGACCCACAATAATGCCAACAATAATCTGCCCGATTACCTCGGGAATTTCTACCCGCCGGCAGTAGTGAGCAACAATCTGAGTCATCAGCAACAGCCCCGCCAGAGTTGCAATAAATTCCATTTTCTTTCCTCCACTTCATTTAGTAACTGAGACTAATGATAGCATAAGTTTCAGCACGAACCAGCAAGAAAGGATATAATTTGAAGTGAACTTATTTTTGGGAGGAAATGATTTTGCAAACTGCACAACCCATGCGGGCGCGTGACTTACTGCGACGCCCATTCACTAATTCCTTTCTCAAGCATGTCGGGGCGGGAATCGTGGTCAGCTTCTTTACCGGCCTGCTCGTTGGGGCCTTCCGGTGGATCATTGACCATACCCTGGAAGTCCTCTGGTTTATCTATCCCCAGATGACCCGCCACCCCTGGTTGCTCATCCCCTACGTCCTGCTGATGTTTCTCATCGCCGGGCTAATTGCCCGTACTATCCGGGGTGAAGAGCTCGACCTCCTCGGGTCCGGGATTCCCCAGATTGAGGCCATCCTGCTTGGCAAGCACCAGATGAAGTGGTGGGCCGTTTTGTGGCGAAAGTTCGTCGGCGGCCTTTTGGCAATCTGTCCCGGTCTCTTCCTGGGTCGGGAAGGGCCCTGCATCCAAATGGGGGCCTGCATTGGCGAAGGCTTTTCGGAGAAAGTCTTCCACCTCAGTAATGACGACCGCCACCTTCTTTTACAGTGCGGGGCCGCGGCAGGGCTCGCGGCGGCCTTCAGTGCCCCCCTCGCCGGGACCGTCTTCCTGCTGGAGGAAGTTACCCACGACTTCAAAAACCGGGTCTGGGTGCCCACTTTGTCTGCCTGCATTGCGGCTGACTTTGCGACCTTCCTCTACTTTGGAACCCGGCCCTGCCTGTACTTGCCAATCAAAATGAACCTCCCCTTTAACGCCTACCCCTGGCTGCTGGTCGCCGGGGTTGTAATTGGGGCGGGGGCGTACGGCTTTCAGTACTGCATCCTGAACCTGAAGTGGTGGTACAGCAAGCTGACCATCATTCCCGACCGCTTCCACAGTATTGTCCCCCTCCTCCTTGTGATTCCCGTCGGCCTGTGGAATGCGAAGCTGCTGGGGGGAAGCCACAAGGTAATCCAGTTTTTGAGCATCATGCCCAATAGCCGGGGTTGGTGGCACTACCTCATCCTCCTGGTCGCCTTCCTGGTAATTCGCTTTGTCGGTACCATGATTTCTTACGGGGCTACTGTTCCCGGTGGTATCTTCATGCCCATCTTCGTTCTCGGCGGTATCTGGGGGGCCATCTTCGGCCTGCTGATGGTCCACGCGGGAATTCTTCCGGCCGCCTGCTATTTGAACATGATTGTCCTGGGGATGACTGCCTACATTGCCGCCACGGAGGGAACGCCAATTACCTCGATTCTTTTGGCCACGGAAATGATTGGTTCAATCGAACAGATCCTCCCAATGGCAATCGTAACCTTCGTGGCCTACTACACCAGCATGGCTCTCGGGTCACAGCCATTTATCTACGACGCCCTGCGTGAAGAAATGACTTTTGAAAAGTAGTAATAAAGCAGTCGCTGACCCAAGCATTCAGCAACTGTTTTATTATTTTTTTATTAAGATAATTCGTCCTATATCAGCCACTAGCTGGGGCCATGATAAAATTAAGCTACAGAGATTGATCATTTAAAGGAGGAAACAACATGGGCTTTCTAAAGGGAAAAGTAGCTCTGATCACTGGTGCCGGGCGGGCCGTTTTAAGTGACGGCCGCTGTGGGTCAATTGGCTACGGAATCGCCACCGCCTACGCCAGGGAGGGGGCCAACCTGGTTATTACCGGTCGTAACGAAACCAAACTCGCCGCCGCGAAGGACGAACTAGAGAAGAACTACGGAATTGAGGTACTGGCAGTGCCGGCGGACATCACCCCCCAGGCTGACAACCCGGCCGTGGTCAAGAACGTCGTCGACAAGACGATTGCCAAGTTCGGCCGCCTTGACGTATTGATCAATAATGCCCAGGCGTCCGCTTCCGGCGTCACGCTGGCGGGCCACACCAAGGACCAGTTCGATCTGGCAATTTATTCCGGTTTGTACGCGGCCTTCTACTACATGCAGGCCTGCTACCCATACTTGAAGGAAAACGGTGGTTCAGTGATCAACTTTGCCTCCGGTGCCGGTCTCTTCGGCAACTATGGCCAATGTGCCTACGCCGCCGCAAAGGAGGGTATCCGGGGGATGAGCCGGGTGGCCGCTACCGAATGGGCCAAGGACGGGGTGAACGTCAACGTCGTCTGCCCGCTCGCCTGGACTGCCAAATTAGAACAGTTTAAGACCGCCTTCCCGGATGCCTTCAAGGCTAACGTCCACGTTCCCCCAATGGGCCACTTTGGGGACGCGGAAAAGGAAATCGGCCGGGTTTGCGTCCAACTGGCCTCACCCGACTTTAAGTACATGACGGGAGAGACCATTACATTAGAAGGTGGCCTCGGCCAACGTCCATAAAGTAAGTAAAAATACGAAGCCCGGGAGAAGTTCCCGGACTTCGTATTTTTTAGTTTAAATTCAATTCATAGGCTAACCGGTCAGGGTTTTCCTTATCCTCGGTGACCTGGATAATCCCCCGGTAAACAAAGCCGCTGCGCTTGGCAACCGCCTGCATCGGCTGGTTATCTTTCGACGTATCAATCCGGAAATTGATAACTCCCTGAGCGACCTGCAGACTTAAGAGGTCGGCCATGAAAATCTTCGCCAGCCCTTCCCCCTGGTATGCGGAACTAAAGCAGATGCGGTGGATGGTGGCGTACGGATCCTGGTCATTTTGCCAGGCCCCAGCAATTTTCTGGTAGGTTGGCTCAGCCCCCACGATTACCGCCGCGTAACCGGAAATCTCCTGCCCGTTGATGAAGACAAAACCGTGACCCTCCTTGATATCCGCGGCAATATCGTCTCCAGCAGGATAGGCGCCCTGCCACTGGGAACTGCCGGCGGCCTTTAGCTGGGCCTTGGCGTCTTGAACAATTGACATTATCCGGGATAAATCGGCCAGCTTGGCCTGACGTGTGTACTTTTGCATTGCTTTTCTCCTCCAGTTGAATTTATTCCTATTTTACCCGAATCGGTGCTGCTGTCCACCCCGTTGTGAACTATAATGGAAACAATAACTACCAGGAGGGGGACTAGTTAAAAATGTGGGTTATCATCCTTTTCACCTTATTAATATATTCATTTGTGAAGGGGACATTTGAGTTTGAGCCCGTCACCCGGCGGAGCCTGATCATCATCCCCGCTTACGCTTTCGTCATGATGGTCCTGGCCCTGCGTGAAGAGCACTTTGCCCACAAGGTTCTTTTGACCATCCTCCTGTTAATAATCTGGATCCTCATCGGCTTCTTCCAGGCGACCCGGGTCTCGGTCACTAGCCCCCAGGGAAAGGATCGCTACGGCCGGCCTCTCATTAAGGTCAAGCGCAACTGGCCCTACCTGTTCGGCTGGATTGTCGTGTTCGTAATTGACATCATCATTGAATTTGCCGACCAGGCCACGGTCAGTGGGGCCGCAGTGTTTGAGGAGTTGTTCAAGGAAATCCTCAAGGACCTTTCCTCAATTGCCTTCTTCAGCTTCAGCAACGAATGGTTCGTCTGGGCCCTTACCATGGCGACCAGCTTCGCCTATGGTATTTCCCTCTTGGCCCGCTATCCGACAATCCGCCGGGCAGTTGCCCCGCGTCACCGTAAATAATTGATATTAGCGTCCCGTGCTCACCGTGCGGGGCGCCTTTTACTTACCAAGTGCCTGTTTAAGGTCGTTAACCAGGTCTGTTGGATCTTCCAGACCGACGGACAGCCGGAGGAGGCGGGGTGTGATGCCCAGCCGCTGCCGTTGGTCAAGTTCCACATCCGCGTGGGTCTGGTAAAACGGGATTGTGATCAGGCTTTCAATTCCCCCGAGGCTCTCCGCAAAGGTAATCACCTTCACGTTGTTCAAAATCTTCTCGACGTCGTCCTCATCCTTAAGGTAGAAGCTAATGATACCGCCCTTGCCGGGATAGAGGACCTTACTGACGCGGGGTTCACCTTGCAAGTATTTAACGACCTGCTGGGCATTGCTGGTGTGGCGCTCGACCCGAACCGTTAGCGTCTTCAGGCTTCGCAACAAGAGCCAGGAGTCAAACGAGTCGAGGGTATCGCCGGTGGTAATGTGGTATTCGTAGTACTTGGCGGCGAGGTCGGGGTCCTTACAGACTAATATCCCACCCAGCAGGTCATTGTGCCCCGAGAGGTACTTCGTTGCCGAATGAACCACTATATCGGCCCCCAGGGTCAGTGGTTGCTGGTAGACCGGTGTGTAGAAGGTATTATCAACCGCCACCAGGGTCTGGGGGTTCTTCTCGTGCACCGCGGTGGCCACTGCCTGAATGTCGACCTTCTTCATCATTGGATTTGATGGCGTCTCCAACCACACGAGCTTCGTTTTCTCGGAAACCTTAGCCACCAGGTCATCAATCGATTGGCCGTCCAACTGGTCAAAATCAACCCCGGCGTGGTCATGCAGGCAGCGGAAGTAGCGAAAATCGCCGCCGTAGAGGTCGTCTAACGAGATCAGTTGGTCCCCCGTCTTGAGGATGCTTAGGGCCAGCTGGATGGCCGCCATCCCCGAGCTGACCGCAAAGGCGGCAGTCCCCTTTTCTAACCGGGCCATCGTTTCCTCAAGCGCCCGCCGGTTAGGGGTGGCCAGTCTTGAATAGGTGTAGCCACGGTGGGGGTCAAAATTCTTGGCCTCCGCTAGTGAATCGTGGCGGTAGTTCGATGAAAAGTACAGGGGCAGGGCAACGGCCTTTTTACCATCCAGGTGGTTACCAGCCTGGGCAATGATTGTATCGAGTGATTTTTCTGACATAGTTCTTCCTCCTTACTTTCGTGACTTAGCCAGGGCTTGCTTAATATCGGCAATTTGATCGCGGTAGTCCTCGATTCCCACGGCCATCCGGATTAATCCCGGCTTGATTCCCGCGGCCAGCTGTTCTGCAGGGCTCAACTCCGCGTGACTCATCTTGCTGGGAAGTTCAACCAGGCTCTCCACCGCTCCCAGGCTGACCGCCAATTTAAAAAGCTGCAGCTGGTTGACAAAGCGAACCGGGTCGACCCCCGTGCTGAGTTCGAAGGAAAAGACACCGCCCGCACCGGTTGCCTCCTTTTGCAGGGCTTCGTACCCCGCCAGGCCCTTAACCCCGGGATAGTAAATTTGTGCAATGTCCGGCCGGGGTCGCAGGTAGTTAACCAACTCCTTGACGTTGGCAATCTGCCGGTCAAGGCGCAGGCTGAGGGTCTTTACTCCCCGGGCCAGTTCGTTGCTATCTTCAGGCGACAGGACCGCGCCGAGGGCATTTTGAATGAAGTAGACCCGCTGGGCGAGTGCTGGGCCCTTAACGATGACGGCGCCGGCGGAAACGTCAGAATGACCGGACAGGTACTTGGTGGCACTGTGAATGACAATGTCGGCCCCCAGGGTCAACGGCCGTAAGAGGTAGGGACTGAGGAAGGTATTGTCCACGATCGTCAACAGCTGGTGCTGGTGGGCCAGTCGGGCAACATCACTGACGGAGGTCACCTGAAGCAGGGGGTTCGTCACCGGTTCAAAGTAAATGGCCTTGGTATTCGGGCGGATGGCCCCTTCAACTGCCGCTAGATCCCGGGTGTCGACCGCCGTAATGGATAGGCCCCAGCGGGCAAAGAACTGGTGGAGCAAGCGGAAGGTCCCACCGTAAATCTGGTCCCCAACGATGATGTGGTCCCCCTGCTTGAAGATTGCGAGGGCCGCGTGAATTGCTGCCATCCCCGAAGAGAAACAAAAACCCTGGCACCCACCTTCAAGATCCGCCAGCTGGTCCTCCAATGCCCGCCGGGTCGGGTTGCCTGACCGTGAATAGTCGTCCTTGATGGGGGCGCCCACTGCCGGGTACTCAAAGGTGGTTGCCTTATAAATGGGGACGGTTACTGCCCCGGTGCCGTTATCTCCCTGTGCAGGTTGGTGAACAAGTCGTGTATTGAAATTCGTCATTTTACTTCCCCTCCTAAATAAAAAAGCGCCCCTAAGCAGAAAAATTCTACCTAGGGACGCACGGAGCGTGGTACCACCCAATTTCGCCGATAAAATCAGCCTCAACAGTACTTAATAAGTTAAATACCAGGGATGGTAACGGATCCTGCCGGAATTACAGCCGGCAATTGACCGACCACGCCTCGTTGCTCCGAGCTCATCTTCAAGACGCCCCGTTACCCGCCTTCTCACCATCAGCGGTCACTGCCTGAAACGGGATGCCTTTACTCTTCTCATCAATGCGCTTATAAAATTAGAGTTAAATTAAATTATGGTTAGTATAGCTTAATCTCAAAGTATTGTCAACACTTAATTAGCCAATATACAAACAGCACAGTATACAAATAAGAAGCTGGGAAAAAACTATTCAACTGATTCCGAGGCAATGACCAGCATCTTGCCGTCCATTGACCACTCCTTCACGGTTGCGGGGATAATCAGGTGGGTTCCCTTCTTCAGCTCGTATTCCTTGCCGTCCACGGTTAAGGTTCCCTGACCATCAATGATTGACATCAAGGTGTAGGGACCATGCTCGTGCTGCCGGGTAAGATGACCATTGACTTCCCACTTGTAAACACTGAAGAACGGTGAATCTGGTTGAGTGATCAGGGTCGTGACGACCGAATCGCCCACCTTTTCCACGGTGCTATTGAGCTGTGGTTCCTTGAACGGTACGGTGGTGACGTCAATTGACTGCTTGAGGTGGAGGGCCCGCTTCTTGCCGGTCTTCTTATCCACCCGGTCGTAGTCATAGATCCGGTAAGTCGTGTCAGAGCTTTGCTGGGTCTCTAAGGCCATGATTCCCTTGTTGAGGGCGTGAATGGTACCGGATGGGACGTATACAAAGTCCCCGGTCTTAACCGGCTTCTTGCCGAACAGCTTCCCCCACTCATGATTTTCAATCATTTCTTTAAGTTCTTCCCGAGTCTTAGCGGTGTGGCCATAGGTCAGGTAGGCGCCCGCATCAGCGTGGATGATGTACCAGCACTCGGTCTTACCCAGTTCGTGCTCGTGCTTCTCCGCATAAGCGTTGTCGGGGTGTACCTGAACAGAGAGACTGGCCTCCGCATCCAGGATCTTAGTCAGCAGCGGAATCACTGGTGACTTGGGGTTGCCAAAGACCTCCGGGTGCTTAGCATAGACGTCAGGAAGGAGTTGGCCCTTAAACTCGCCATTCTCAATCTCATTGGGACCGTGAGGGTGGCCAGAAATTGCCCAACATTCACCAATCGTTCCCGCAGGAAGATCGTAGTTAAAATCGGTGGCCAAGCGCCGGCCACCCCAAATTTTTTCATGAAAAACTGGTTTCAAAAACAGTGGTTCTGCCATTTATCTCACGTTCCTTATCAAATATTATCCGTATTCAACGGTTCCATATCAGCCATTGACTGCCTAAATCATATGCTTTTTGCCAGCGTTTGTAAATAATCATCATGCTCTTTCTATTAAAAATCATGTTTTTAATCATAATTAGTCTCAACAACGGTGTAGGAACGCTTATTGTAGAGGTTCCGGCTCCGCGAGTACTCAATATTCTGCCCGTTACTGGTCCAGACAATCTGTTCGACTTCCAGGATCGGGGTATCCTTTTTGGCGCCCAGGTACTTGATATCATACTGGTCCGCCCGGTCGGCATTAATTTTCCGAAAGGCCCCACCAAACTTAATCTGCAGTTTCTGGTGGATATACTTGTAAATCGACTGCTCCAGAACATCCTCAGACAGGGAAGGAACCAGCCGGACCGGCATGTAGGAGTGCTCAATGATAAAGGGCTGCTTATCGAGGAGGCGGAGACGGATGATCTGGTAGACCGGCTCCGTTTCCTTGATGTCCAACCGCCGGCAAAGGTCCTTGGTCGGGAAGGTAACTTCAAACTTAATTACTTGACTGGAGACCCGGTCACCTAGTTGGGACTTCAAGCCCTGAAAGGCCCCGACTGGGGAATCATTTTCACCCATCAGCGAAATATTTCCCAGGACATAGGTCCCCAACCCCGACTGCTTGTAGAGCAAGCCGATGCTTTCCAGGTAATCCAGGGCCCGCTTAACAGTGATCTTGCTGACGTTAAATTCGTCCGCCAGTTCTAACTGGTTGGGAAGGAGCGTCCGCGGCTGGTAAGTCCCGTCAAATATTCGTTTCTTAATTTTCTCTGCAACTGCCTCGTACTTTTTCATTGCTGACCCGCCTAATCATATTTGACCAATCGTCAGGCCATAGCTCTGGCAGAAGTCAACCACCGCCCCCAGCTGGTTAGCCTGATTATGAAATTTACTGATAACAACTTCGGGGCACTGACCAACATCCGTATTCTTCTCCTGCCAGGCAGCGATGTGCCGCTTAACGGCCGGAAGTAATACCGGGTTAGCCGAAACCGCCCCACCAATGATAATTCTATCAGGGTCAAAGGAATTTTGTAAATTATAACAGGCGAGGGCCAGGTAGGTCGTGATCTGGTCGACAAACTGCTGGGCATCATGGGCACGGGCAAACAGCTCCTTGCCGGTAACCGGCATCCCAATTTTTTTACTAAAGGCCTTGGCAGCCGCGACTGGTGAAACCAGGTGACTAAGTGTGGCCCCGCTTGTTGGGCGCATAATCATGTAGCCGAACTCACCGCCAAACAGGTGGGATCCGTGGCGAACCCGGTGGTCCTCAACAATCGCCCCACCGACCCCGCTGCCAACCACAATGGCAACGATGGTATGGCAGTCCTTGCCGGCACCGAAGAAACTCTCGCCCAGGCCAGCACAGTTAGCGTCATTTTCAAGGCTAACCCGCGTCTTTAAGCGCTGGGCAAGCTGCTGACGGATGGGGAAGTTATGGATGTAATCGATGGCACTGCTGCCTTCAATTACCCCCGTTTTCTTATTGACGGCTCCCGGCGAGGAAACGGCAACACCGACCAGGTTAAAGTCGCCCGCCAGCGCGTCCTTTTGCGCTGCAATTACCCGGTAGTAATCCGCAAGTGTAGCGGGCGTGGGGCAGTCCGTCAGCCTATGAAGCTGGTGGTTAGCGTAGTAGCCAAATTTAATGCTCGTGCCACCAACATCAACCGTCATCAGCGCTCTCATCGTCATTTCCCCTTTCTTAAATCAGATCACCGTTGTCAGCGAGCACTTTTTGGAACCAGTAGAACGACTTCTTCGGTACCCGCTTAAGGTCCTTAAGGTCGTGGTTGGTCCGGTTTACGTAGACGGCCCCGTACCGCTTGTTGACGTCAGCATGGGAGCTGGGGATGTCAATCAGGCCCCAACCCAGGTAGCCTAACACCTGGGCGCCGTCTTTAAACATCGCCGCCTTCATCGCCCGAATATGGTCACGGTGGTACTTGATCCGCTGGTCGTCCTCAATTGGGTGCTGGCCATCCCACTCTTCTCGGCAACCAATCCCGTTTTCGATTGGGAAGACCGGTAAGTGGTAGCAGTTATACAAGTGGGTGATGATGTTGCGAAAACCGAGCGGGTCAATATCCCAGCCCCAGTCAGTCTTAGGGGTAAAGCGGTTGACTTCCATCCCCTCGTTAAGGTAGCGGTTGGGTGCACAGTCCGGGCTCAGTTTGTCAGCATTCAGGGTTGTTGACCGGTAGTAGCTAAACGCCAGGAAGTCGGCGTGAATCTGTGCCAGGATTTTCTCATCACCGTCCTGGTAGTCGTTATTGACCTGGTGATTTTTAATATAGGTCTGGACTTCAGTCGAATACTTACCACTGGTGTAGAGCTTGTTGAGGTTCTCGTTTAAAAACTCATTTGACTTGCGGGCGTAGAAGACGTCGTTGGGTTTGGATGTGGCTGGGTAAACCGGGGTGTAAGCAATCATGCCCCCAATTTTAACGTCCGGATAATTTGTGTGGAAGTAAGCACTGAGTTGTGCATAGCAAAGCATGGTGTGGTGGAAGATGGTGTACAGGTCGTCAAGTGACTTATCCCCCTTCGTGTAGCCAGCGATATTAAAGGCCTCATCGGTGAAGTAGAGGTTGTGTTCATTAAAGACAATCCAGTACTTCACCCGGTCAGCGAAATGGTCGATCATGGCCTTGCCGTACCTGACAAAGGCCGCCACCGTTTTTCGAGACATGAAGCCGTTATCTTCCTTAGCCAGCTTTAGTGGCATATCAAAGTGGTAGAGGCAAACCATCGGCTGAATACCGCGGGCCAGCATGGCGTTGATCAGGCGGTCATAAAATGCAATACCCGCGGGGTTGAATTCACCGTCCCCGTCCTTCACAACCCGGGACCAGGAAATCTGAATGCGGTACATATTAAAGTGCATTTTCTGCATCGGGTCGAGGTCTTCCTCATAACGGTGGTATTCATCAATGGCAACATGCCAGTTAGTACTAGTCGCCGTTGCGGGCCGGACATCGTAAACCGACTTGCTCTTCCCATCAATGTCGTAGGCCCCTTCAGTCTGCATGCTAGAAACCGAGTTCCCCCAGAAAAAGTCCCGGGGCATTTTTTGTTTGTCCAAAATGTTTTCCTCCCCTTGCGAGTTATTTCTGCCTTCAGTATACACTGTTTTAGTAAAATGAATATCTTTTTATCAAAAAACATATTTTTTATTTAAAAAACATTTACATTTGATTGGAAGCGCTTTAGAATTGAGCTGTTCAAACGTAAAAGTATTAATTTGTTAACGAATCAATTCTTATTCAGCACTTTTAGTAGAGGCGAAAACTATGGATAAATCAGTTAATACACTTAATAATGAACACCAGGTTTGCTGGCCGGAAAGGTTAAGCTACGGTGCAAGTAACTTTGCCTGCTGCCTGTCTTTCGGTTTAATTGGAAACTTCCTCATGTACTTCTACACGGATGCTTACGGAATTTACGCGGCGGCCGTGGGGACCCTTTTCTTGGTTGCCCGGGTCATCGATGCCTTTAACGGGCCGTTCTGGGGAATTTTAATCGACCACACCCATACCCGTTGGGGGAAGAGCCGGCCCTACTGGCTCTGGTTCTCAATCCCGTACTCCATCTTCTGTGTGCTGGTGTTTACTACCCCGCACCTGAATCTGGGTGGCAAGATCCTGTGGGCCTACATAACTTATATCGGTGTTGACGTCTTATACTCCGGGGTCAATATTCCCCTGACGTCGATCTTACCTAACCTGACGAGTAACGCTAACGAACGGGTCACCCTTTCTACCATTAGTGCCCTCTTCGCTACCGCCGGCAGTACACTGATTTCCGTGATTGCCCTCCCCCTTGTCAAGGCGTTTGGTCAGGGAAATAACCAAAAGGGCTTCTTCTGGCTGGGCCTTATCCTGGCTTTCTTGTCTTGCATCATCCTGCTCAACGCCTTCTTCAATACCCGGGAGCGGGTCCAGAGTGTTGCTGAACGGCGGTCACTGCCAATCAAGACCTCACTGAAGGCCTTAAAGGGGAATTGGCCATGGGCAATCATCGTCTTCATTGACTTCGTTTACTGGATTGGGATGCAGACCCGGAACCAGGTAACGGTTTACTTCTTCAAGTACAACATGCACGCAGCCTGGCTGACCTCCATCATGCTCGGCCTGGGCTTGTTCGGTTCAATCACCGTTGCCGTCACACCGTGGTTCTCTAAACGAATTGGTAAGCGAAACACAATGATGGTTGGTTGGCTCGTTTCAATCGCCGGCCAGTTAGTAATGTGGGTTGGAGCAAAGGTTCAAAACGTCCCAATCATCATTGCCGCTAACATCATCGTTAACCTGGGTCTGGGATTTATCTCCGGTCTAATTGCCGTCATGCTGGCCGATGCTGTTGACTATGGTGAATGGAAGAACGGTGTCCGAGCGGAAGGAATCATTACCGCCTTCTCCAGCTTTGGTGCCCAACTAGGTATGGGCCTTGGTGGGGCGATTACCGGCTGGGTCCTGGCCCTGGGTGGCTACGTTGCCAACCAAGCCCAAACACGCAATTACCTGGAACTACGTCTGGATTCCAATCATGGGGTTCGGCCTTTCCGCAATTGCCCTGCTCTTCTACCACGTTGACAGTTTCCAAGACAAGATGGAAGCGGACCTTCGTGCCAAGCACGCTCGTGAAGAGGCAGCCTCAAAGGATAACTAGATATAAAGGAGCTGTGACATAAGGCTCCTTTATAATCAAAAATGCTACAGTGCAGTACACAAAGGGGCTCTAGCATTCGGAAAATCCGAACACTAGAGCCCTCTTTGTGCTTTCTAAAGACTTACTTTGCTTCGACGGGGGTTATCGAAAAACAAACTAGCAAGCTAGTTCTGTCTCACCCATCAGTGCGGCTCAAGTAATCAACTGAAGCCATCTTGCACACCAGCTAATCATCTTCATACAATTTATTATATCATGGCACACTAATTATTGCTCACTGGAACTTAATCACTCCCGAAAATGTACAATAAAGTGGTGAAAACATCATGAGTCATTTTTGACCATTCATCTTTATAGTACCCAGTAAACACGTTAAATGCCTATTTAAATAGTTACTCAGGTAGTAACCTTAGCACCCTATCCCCTTATCAGGGGTGGGGCGCTTTTTCTGTTGAAGAATTCAATTATAATGCCGATATAAAAGACGAACAACCAATTTTTAAATTTCGCATTAAACTAAAAAAGGACGCCTATTAAGCGTCCCAACCGGTTCGGCTTAAGTAACGGGCTGAAGCCATTTTGCACACCGGCATAATACTCTTGATGTACCTAATTATATCATAAAGGATCCATGATACAATAATTAGGCACACTGTTAGGCGTAACGAACCTACAAGTATGTGCAAGTTGGGAGGTGTCCCAATTGCATCATTGGTGCATAATACTCTTGATTGTGCCTAGTAAGCACGTTAAACGCCTAATTAAGTGGTTACTCAGGTAGTGACCTTAGCGCTCCATCCTTTTTACCGGGGTTAGGGCGCTTTTTCTGTTGAAGAATTCAATTACAATGCCGATAAAAAAAGCGAACAACCAATTTTTAAATTTCGTATTAAACTAAAAAAGGACGCCTATTAAGCGCCCTAACCGGTTCGGAATAAGTAACCAACTGATTCCATTTTGCACTCCGGCTAATCATTATCATAGTTACATTATAGCATGAAATTAGTATGATACAATGAGTAAGCACTCCGGGACTACCAATCCCAAATTGTAAGTGCAACTGGGGGTGAACCCCATGAGCCATATTTGGCTAATCATTATCATTGTGCCTAGTAAGCACGTTAAACACCTAATTAAGTGGTTGCTCGGGTAGTGACCCTAGCGCTCCATCCCCTTTACCCGGGGTTGGGGCGCTTTTTTAGGATTTAAAAAAAGAGGAACGCCCTTATATCAGCGTCCTCCCATTTCACTAGAGCCGTCTGGCAGAGTTGAACTGCCGTGTCACCCTTACCATGGATGTGCTCTACCTATCTGAGCTAAGACGGCACTTAAATTATAACCGAGATCAATTCACCAAGGCAAGGCGGCGCGCAAAAAAGCGACCGTGGAGGATTTCCCCACCGGTCGCCTTGTCCTTATTCAGTAATTACTTCTTATTTTTCTTTGCCAGGAAGGAGTGCCGGACCCCGTATCCAAAGTAGATTACTAGCCCGAGGACGAACCAAATTCCGGCATACAGCTTGGCCTGGTAATCCAGCCCCATGAACACAAACAAGGCGGCCAGAAAGCCAAGTGCGGGCATCACTGGGTAGAACGGCATCTTAAAGGATGGATCCGCGATGTCCTTACCTTCCCGCTTCCGTAGGGCATAAATTCCCAGGGATACAAACATGAAGGCAATCAAAGTCCCTGCAGAAACCAGCTGAGATAAGAAGGCAAACGGGAAGAAGGCAGCAATCACAATGGCCACAATCGTCAGTGTCAAGAGGGCCCGGTTTGGCCGGCCGGCCTTATCCAATTTACCAATCCACTTCGGCAGCATTCCGTCACGACCGAATGAGTAGATCAACCGAGAACCAGCTAAGCTCATCCCAATCAGGGCGGTAAACATCCCCACAACGGCAATTGACTGAACAACCACGGCCACGCCACCGTGACCAGCGGCCCGCAGTGCTAACCCAACTGGTTCGGCACTGTTAGCGTACTTACTGTAAGGGAGAACTCCCATCAAAACCATGGCAACGGAAACGAAGAGGACCACGGCAATCAGCAAGGAACCCAGGATCCCCCGTGGCATCGTCTTTTGTGGGTTGATGGCTTCTGCCGAGTTAGCGGCAATCGAATCAAAACCGATGTAGGAGAGGAAAATCATCGAGACACCAGCATAAATCCCTTGCCAGCCACCAAACGGACCGTTAGCCGTTTCGTGGTACTTCGGGATAAATGGTACGTAGTTGCTGGTCTTAATAGCGGTCAGCCCCACAACAACGAAGAGTAGGATGGCGAAAACCTTTAAACAGACCAAGAGGGTTTCCACCCGGGCGGCCTTAGAAGCCCCGTGGGCAATCAGGATGGCCACCAGGGCAATAACAACCACTGAAATCAGATCAACGACCCCACCTTCAGTCCCAAAGGCATTGGATAAAGACGCCGGCAGCTTGATTCCCGCCGGGGCAAGTAGGGCCCGTAAGTTGGCTGAGAGCCCGGCCCCAACGAAGGCTAGGGCAATAAAGTATTCTGCTAGCAGGGCCCATCCAGCGATCCAGCCGAAGAACTCCCCAAAGACAACGTTAATCCAAGAATACGCGGACCCGGCAAATGGCATGGCCGCCGCCATTTCAGCGTAAGCAAATGCCACCAGACCGGCAACAACGGCAGCAACGACAAATGAGATAGCTACCGCTGGCCCCGTATGCATCGCTGCCACTTCACCGGGAAGAGTAAAAATGGAAGCCGACACAATCGTCCCCACACCGAGGGCGAGGAAGTCCCGAACCTTTAATGATCGCACTAAGTGGCTATCTTTATTTTCGTAAACGCGCGGGTCTTCTTTTCGCGTGATTGTTTTCCAAAAACTCATGACTCTTCCTCCTTTAATTAAAAATGTATTAGAATTATAAGAAAAGCTTTAATTTATTTTACCAACCGTTCTGCCCATGGTCAAATATTAATTTTATTTGTAAGCCTTTTCGCTTAATAACAGGGTCCTAATAATATTTTGCGGAAGCCCAGCAGACCGGCAACCAGGCCCTAATGAATAAAAAATTAATTTTCATTGGTAAAATTACTAATAATTCACTAATTTGAGGGGTAAACTGGGACTAGTTAGTTCGTTTGGAGTGATTTTTAATGCTTAACAATCAAGAAATTTATGACGCAATTAAGACGATGCGGCACGAGTACCCTGATGCCGGGACCACCCTCTATGCCGACACCCACTTCCACTTCCTTTTGGCCGTCATCCTCAGTGCCCAGTCTACTGACCAGTCCGTCAATAACCTGACACCAGCCCTGTTTGACCGCTTCCCAACTCCCCAGGACCTGGCAGCTGCTGAACCAGGTGATGTCGAGCCCTACATCCAACGGCTGGGCCTCTACCATAACAAGGCCAAGTACCTGGTTAACTGTTCACGGAAGCTCGTCACCGACTTTAATGGTAAAGTTCCCCGAACCCTGAAGGAGTTGACCTCCCTACCCGGGGTCGGACGTAAGGTGGCCAACGTCGTAATGGCCGAGTGTTTCGCCATCCCCGCCTTTCCGGTCGATACCCACGTTAGCCGGGTGGCCCGCCGACTGGCCATGGTCCCGCCCAAGGCCACTGTTTTAGCGATTGAGAAACGATTGCGTGAGGCCGTCCCTAAAGAAAAATGGCTGGACGCCCACCACAGCATGATTTTCTGGGGCCGCTACCGGTGTATGGCGAGAAAACCCCGCTGTAACGATTGTCCACTCCTTCCCATCTGCGTAACCGGACAACAAAACGTGATCTAAGAAGTTTATCCGCCGATCTTCTCCTTTATCTGAAAAAGAACTATAATGAAGTTGTTAGCGCTTACATACTTGATAATTATTTAGGAAGGCGAAGATTATGGCTAAAGTATATCTATCGGCAAAACTACCAACGGTGGCAACGGAGCTTTTGCAGAAGGCGGGAATTGACTTTGCGGTTTACGATGGTGACGGTTTGATCACCACCGCTGAATTGATCAAGAACGTTCATGACTGCCAAGTTCTCATCACCCCGCTCTCTACCCAGGTCAACCAAGCGGTTATCAACGCTGCCCCCCAGCTCAAATTGATTGCCAACTTCGGGGCCGGTTTCAATAACATTGACGTTAAGTACGCCCGTGAACGGGGAATTGATGTTACGAATACCCCGTTTGTTTCATCGACCGCCACGGCGGAAGTTGCTTGCGGCTTAATAATCGCCCTGATGCGGCGGATCGTTGAAGGTGACCACCGGATGCGGACAATCGGTTTTGATGGCTGGGCACCACTCTTCTTCCTGGGCCCTGAACTTGCCGGCAAGACCCTCGGCATCGTTGGTCTGGGCAGCATTGGTCAGGCGGTTGCCAAGCGGATGCACGCTTTTAACATGAAGGTTATTTACACCCAACGGCATCAGGCAAGTCCAGCAGTGGAGGCCGCTTGTTCTGCAGGCTATGTCAGCCTAGACGAATTGCTCAAGCAGGCCGACGTGGTTACCCTCCACTGCCCACTCACTGATGAAACGCACCACATGATCGATAGCGCCCAGCTGGCGGAAATGAAGAAGACCGCCGTCCTCGTCAACTGCGCCCGGGGCCCCGTCATTAATGAAGCAGCTGTCCTCACAGCATTGCAGAAGAAAGACATTGCCGGTGCCGCGCTCGATGTTTACGAGCGGGAACCAGAAGTCGATGACCAGTACAAGAAGCTTAATAACGTTATCTTGACGCCCCACATCGGGAACGCCTCAATCGAAGCCCGGGATGCAATGGGCAAGATTGTGGCCAACAACGCGATTGCGGCAATCAAAGGAACGACGATTAAGTACATCATTAATTAATTTAGGATTTTAAAAAGACCACGGTTGAGAAATTTCTCGACTGTGGTCTTTTCTATTATAAAGCTGTCCGAATTCCCATGACGATGATGAAAACTCCCATGAAAAGCTTAACTATGCGGGCCCGGTTCGGCTTAGCCGTCATCCACAGGACCACCGGCGGCGCCAAGAAGGCCCCTACCAGTGACCCAGCGATTAGGCCCCCCGCGGCGTGCCAATCAATGTTGCCCCCACTGATGTGCAGGAGGGCGCCGACAATCGACATCCCCACTAAAACGTAGGATGAGGTGGCGGACGCTTCGGCCATCGAGGCCCCCAAAAGAAGGAGACCGGTGGTGATTGGGCCCCCACCACTCAGACCAGCGATACCAACCATCAGGCCCCCCATAATGCCGTAGAGGACACTCGCGGTTTTTGCCGACACCCGGCCCGCCTGCTTGTTGTCGGTCTGCCGGTAAACCTTGTAAATCAGCTGGGCCCCGAGAAAGGCCAGAATCGCCCCAATGATAATTTTATAAACCCTTTCCGGGAAGAAGGGCGAGATGAAGAAGCCAACAAAGATGCTAGGAATGGCGGCAATCATCATCCGGTTGCCCAGACTGAAGTCAATCAGCCCGCGGCGGTAGTAGGACCAGGATCCCATGATTAGGGCCGGAAGTGAGGTGACGATTGACGTCGCGGCTGCAGCACCCGGTGATAGTTGAAAAATCGCTGTCAAGACACCAAGGTAGATTGCGCCGCCCCCGCCACCAAGCGAGATCACAAAGATACCGACCGCTAAGCCGACAATTACCATCAATAGTATGTTCCCCACAATTGGGTCCCCTCCTTATGCGCTTTGTTTCCGTAAGCGCTGTAATCCAAAGGTGATGATGAACGATCCCATCAAGAAAACGATGACAATCCAGTACGGGTACTGGTAGTTGATATCCAGCAGGGCCCCCGAAATTAACGGGCCAATGATGTTACCGACACTAGTCAGCGACATGTTGACCCCGTTTAGCAGGCCCTGGTTATCCTTACTCATCTTCGTCAGTAGGGTCGTGATTGCCGGCCGTAACATGTCGAAGGCCTCAAAGACGACCAGGGTGGCCACGATCAGTTGCCAGTGGGAGTGGTCGTAGATAACGAAGACCGTTCCGATGGCGCTGGCGAAGAAGCAGTAACGGATCACCCGAATTTCACCCCACCATTGTACCATCCGGTCAAAGAAGAAGACCTGGAGGATCAAGGAGATGATTCCGTTCAACGTCAAGACGAGGGCGATGGACTGAAGGTCAAAGTTGTGGACCTCGTTAACGTACAGGCTATAAATGCTCTCGAAGCCCGCCAGGCCAAATGCCATGATGAAGATCATCAAAAACAAAGTGATCATCACCGGGGAAAGGAGCTTTTTGACCTGCGCCCAGCCCCCAGACAGAAGGTCGCCTTCCGGGTTTTCGGTCGTGCTCTGGAAACGCTCGTCGCTATCGCTCGGTAGCAAGGACATGGCGACAAGGGTACTGACGATGCCCAGGATGCCGGCAACCCAGAAGGGAAACTTGTAATTAATGTTAGCCAGGATGCCACCGAGGCCGGGTCCCAAGATCAGACCGCCGCTAAAGGCCGCCGATAACCAGCCAATTACCTTAGCCCGATCCTTAACGCTCGTCAGGTCCGCCGCCAAGGCCATTGAGGTGGGCACGAACATCGCTGCCGACAGGCCGTCAACCGCCCGGGAGACGTTGAAGAGCCAGAGCTGGTTGGCCAGGGCAAAGACAAATTCTGCAAGGGAGAAAATCAGCAGTCCCCACACCAGCATTGGCTTCCGGCCCATCTTGTCAGAAACCCGCCCGACTACTGGGGAAGCGACGAATTGGACAAAGGCAAAGAGTGACGACATAACCCCCATGTCGAAGGCGGAAAAATGGTACTCATTCTTGATAAACGGCATTACCGGGAAAATCAGGCTCATCCCCAAGCAGATCAGGAATTCGCAGAAGATCACCACGGCAATGATTTTCTTCACTTCTCTTGTCATCTATAATGTTTCCTTTCATTGGTAGTGAGACAAAAGAAAAGCGGTGTCGAATGAACGACGCCACTTTCCGTGTGTTTAATGATTAGTGTAACATTATCGACCCTACTGCGCTAGTTTTAGGCCTTCTTGTTGGCTTCCAGACTTTCCTGGTACTTTTCCTTGATGAAGTTAGCGGAAGTCTGCAGCTTGTCAAGTTCTTCATCAGTCAAGTGGAGTTGTACCTGTTCTTCAATCCCGTTGCGGCCAACAACTGCGGGGTATGAAAGGTAGCAGTCGTATTCTTCACGGAAGTTGGAAACCGGCATAACGGTGTGGGCATCGGAAAGGATGGTGTTAACCAGGCGAACAGCCGCAGTGGCAACCCCATAGCTGGTGTACTTCTTACCGGAGAAGACTTTCCAGCCCCCCATCCGGGCTTCGTGGTCCAGTTCGTCCAGGTCTAAGCCGCGCTTATTGGCCAGTTCAGTGATTGGTTGTTCTAGAACACGGACCGTGGACCAGGCCGTAAATTGTGAGTTCCCATGTTCACCAAGGTTGTAGCCCTCAACGGAACGGGGGTCAACGTTAAGGCGACTGGCCACGGCACGCTTCATCCGGGCGGAGTCAAGCAGGGTCCCGGTACCAATTACCTGGTTCTTTGGTAGGCCAGTTACGGATTGGTAAATGGAGGTGATAACGTCAACGGGGTTGGTAATGGCAACGATCTTGCCGTTGAAGCAACTCTCCTTAATCTTTTCGGCAACCTTTGGCACCGCGTCCCGGGTAAATGGCAGTTCCGCGAAACGATCGGCGTCCGGGTTGTCCTGGAGCTTGATGTTCCCCAGAGCAGAGACGATGACGTCGGTATCCTTTAATTGTCCGTAGTCATTGACGTAAATGTTGGTGTGGTGAAGGAGGTTGGCCATGGCGTCCTCAAAGTCCAAGGCATCGGCGTTAACCTTCTTTTCATTGGTGTCAATTAAAACCAGGTCGTCAGCGAAACCATTAGCAACGATGTAATGCGCCACCGTTGAACCAACGTGTCCCATCCCAATTACGGCAACCTTTCGTGTCATTATTAAGACCCCTTTCATTAATCTCAGATGTGATTATTTCTCATTAGATTTTAATATAGCATACTAGGTTCGTATTAGCTAGGGAATTTTAAAAAAACCTGGTGGGACTCCAAGAAGGGCCCCACCAGGTAAAAGCGGTTAGTTAAATTTTATTTTCAAGTTTAGGCGTCTTCGCCGGCAACCTTAACGATGGCCTTGGAGATGTTACCAAGCTTCCCACTTACGAAGTCTTCAACGTGGGCGAAGTCCAAAACGTTGGAAATCAGTGGTAGTGGGTCAACATCGCCGGATTGCAGCAGGGCGATTGAATCTTCGAAGGTGTATGGGTTAATGAAGGAACCTTGGATGTGCAGTTGCTTCTGGTAAACCTTGTAAGTATTAACCTTGAATTCGGAGTCAGGGTTACCAACACCGAACATCAGGACTTGACCACCACGACGAGCAGCTTCAACGGCTTGTTCCTGAGTCTTTGGCAGACCAACGGCTTCAACGACAATGTCGTAGCTGTCGGGCTTGATAGCGTCTGGTTCCTTGATATTGTTGATGGTCTTGAAGCCAAAGTGCTTCTTGTTGTTTTCCAGCTTCTCATCAACGGTCCCGGCTAAGGTAACTTCCTTAACACCACGGGACTTCAAAATTTGGGCAATCAGTTGACCTTCGAAACCATCACCGATAATCAAAGTGGTTTGGTATGGGTGAGTTTCCAGCAGGTCAACACCGTGGGCAGCACAGGAAATTGGTTCAATAACCGCAGCGGCTTCCAAGGAAACGTTGTCCGGAACGTGGTAAACAACTTCTTCAGGGGCAGTGAAGAATTCAGCGAAGCCACCATCACGGGTAACACCAACGGCATCCAGGTGTTCACAAAGTTCTGGACGAGAAGTCCGGCAGTAGAAGCACTTGTGGCAGTAAATGTTCGGGTCAACGCTTACCCGGTCGCCAACCTTGAAGTCTTGAACATCGCTACCAACGGCGGCAATTACACCGGAGTTTTCGTGCCCTAAAACAATCGGTGGAACAGCGTCAGCGGAACCTGGCAGACCATTGTAGAGGGCCTTATCAGTCCCACAAATACCGGCCCAAGCGGTGTGAACCAGGACTTCATTTGGCTTAACTTCTGGCTTCTTGTAGTCGTTTTCGACCTCTAACTTCTTAACACCTGTCATAACTAATGCTTTCATGATTTTTTTCTCCTTAAATTGATGGTGGCTTTTAACCCTTTACGACTTCACAGAATTCAATGGTTTCATCGTTTGGCCCCACGATGTTGAAGTACTTAATGCCGTGCTTCCAGTAGTCAAGGTGTTGGACTTCATCTTCCTTGATGTTAAAACCCTCTTCCTTAGCAGCCTTGTAAGCACCATCGGCATCTTCAACGTTCAGTGAGATGTGGTTGATGGCCCCGGTCTTGTGAACAGCACCATCACTGTCCCAGATTTCGAGCATCAAGTGGGCGAACTTCATGAAGACCACTTGGTGTCCCTGGTCATCGGTGTCAAATTCCCCTTGCTTCTTGAAACCTAACTTTTCCCAAAAAGCAATTGTCTTCTTCAGATCATCAGTTGGGATTCCCACATGTGCGATATCATCAAAATAACCGGCAAGACTCTTATTAAATGCCATTGCACGACGCCTCCTTGAAATTTGCTTATTTCCTTTTGACAACTATTATGATAGGGCTTACATTTTTATCTGTCAACCGGTTAACACCTGCGAAAACGTTTGACAATGTGGCATGTTAAGCGGTTACCATATCAAAAAGCGGTAGCTCTTCCATTCGGAGAGTAAGGGACTGCCGCCATCACTTTTTGCCTTTTACTAGTAAAAAAATTTTTTAACTTTTTTCAGGAGGTAGCAAAATAAGCGACCAACGAAAATCTTCACTGGTCGCTTATTGAAATCATGCCGTTGTTCCGTGAATCAGCTTAACCGGTAGCTGGACTGAATTAGTGGTCTTCTTACCATCGATCTGGTCCTGGAGGAGTTGGACCGCCGCGGTGGCCATCTGCTGGATAGGCTGCTGGATGGTCGTCAATTCCGGCAGGAGTGTCCGGGTCATGTTGGCTCCGTCAAAGCCGACCACCTTAAGGTCTTCGGGAACTCGCCGGCCCCGTTTCCGGGCCACCTGCATGATCAGACTGGCGTTCGTGTCGTTATCGGCGAATACCCCGTCAACTTCCGGGTGCTCATCAAAGAGGCGGTAGAAGATTTTGATCTTCTCCGCGGTCGAACTATCAAAACTAACTTCATATGTGTACATTGGCAAGCCATGCCTGCGCATCAGCTCTTCATAGGCCCGCCGCCGTTCCATGTTTGGTGATGCCAGGTCGTGCGGGTAGTTGGTGTGGATAATGTGCTGGCAGCCATCATCCAGCAGCTGCTGGGTCGCCAAGACACCGCCAGCATAGTTGTCCGCAGCCACAACCGGGATGTCCTTAGAGACCAACCGTTCAATGGAAACCACCGGTAGCTGAATATTACGGTACTGCTCGATGCCCTCGTTGTGGGCCCCGACAATTAGGCCATCCACCTGGCCGTTCAGTAGTTGGCGGAGGTAGGCCCGCTCACGGTCCGGGTTATTTTGGCTGTTCCCCATCAGTACCCGGTAGCCCCGCTTGTACAGTTCATGGTCCAGGCAGGCTTCCAGCTGGCCGAAGAACGGGTTGTCGACGGTGGGAAAGACCAAGCCCACCAGGTTAGTCCGCTGCTGGTAAAGCTGGCGGGCAATGATATTGGGCCGGTAGTGAAGCTCCTGCATTGCCTTATGGACCTTATCAATCGTTGCCTGGCTCAAATAACCCCGGTTGTTGAGAACCCGGGAAACGGTGGTCTTTGAGACCCCGGCGACCGCCGCTACATCTTCTAATTTTACTGCTTGTTTTTTCATAAAACCTATTTCAGTCCCCAATTATATTTACTTAGTATTATACCGCTTCCAGTGGAAGAAAAAATTAAAAAAGCTGTTGACAAAAATGAGAATGCCATTATAATTAGTGACAACAAATTAATCGAACGTTAAAACATGTTGAAAGGCAGAGTAAGTGCTCAAGCTTTTTAGAGAGCTGCTGGTTGGTGGAAAGCAGTAAGTGGCCGCACCGAAGATGGGCCTGGAATGGTACCGGTGATTATTAGCCGGTAACGGGTTAGCACACGTTAATTGTGCTGGGTAATTCTAATTATTTTGTTAGAGTAACCCACTGAGGCTGAGTCAGTGATGACCCAGCGAACAAAGGTGGTAACGCGAAGCACTCGTCCTTTATTGATTGGGACGGGTGCTTTTTCTGTTCTAACGTTCGGTTAATCGCAATTATTCATAAGGATTGAAAGGGAGTATTTACTATGAAGAGAAGAAAGAAAAGAAACGCAATTATCTGGGCAGTCGTTGTTGTTGTAATCCTAATCGCCGGTTACTTCAGCTTTGTCCGACCCCACCAACAAGCTGCCAAGACGGTGACGGTCGGGATCATGGCTAGTTCCAAGGCCGACGACAAGATTTGGAACTCCGTCGCCAAGACCGCTAAAGACAAGTATGGGGTCACGGTCAAGTTCCGCCGGTTCACCGATTACAACCAGCCAAACAAGGCCCTGCAAAACGGTGACGTTGACCTGAACGCCTTCCAACACAAGCTCTTCTTGAAGTCATGGAATAAGGCCCACCACACCGACATCGTGTCCGACGGTGATACCTTCATCACCCCAATCCGGGTCTACTCCAACAAGTACAAGAACATTAAGGACCTGCCAGACGGGGCAACCGTTGCGGTACCAAATGACGCCACTAACGAATCTCGGGCCCTGTACGCATTAAAGAATGCCGGTCTCTTCAAGCTTAAGAAAGGCACCGACCTGGCCACAGTATCATCCATCACTGACAACAAGAAGAACATCAAAATCAAGGAAATCGCTGCTGACCAAACGGCCCGGACCTTAGACGACGTTGATGCCGCCGTGGTCAACACCAACTACGCCCAAGCAGCCGGCCTGAACTACAAGAAGGCCATCTTCGTTGAACCACTCAACAAGGATTCCGCACAATGGGTCAACATCATTGCCGTTAAGAAGCAGAACAAGAACAACAAGGCCTACAAGGACGTTGTTAAGGCTTACCAAACTGAAAAGACCAAGCACCTGATCAAGAAGTACTACGGTTCATCTGAATTACCAGCATGGGACCGGAATTTTAACAAGTAGGAGGAGCGAGTATGGCGAAACCAATTATTGACTTAGCAAACATTAACGTCACCTTTAAGCAGGGCAAGGAAGTTGTCCACGCCGTCAAGGATGTGTCGTTATCAATTGAAAAAGGTGATATTTACGGGATCGTCGGTTACTCAGGTGCCGGAAAGTCAACCCTGGTCCGGACAATCAACCTCCTGCAGAAGCCGACGGACGGTTCCGTCACCATCGACGGTGAATCCTTCTTCAAGGACCACCAGCAGCAGTTAAGCAACAAGGAACTCCAGGAGAAGCGGCGAAACATCGGGATGATCTTCCAACACTTCAACCTATTAAACGAAACGACAGTCATCGAAAACGTCCTCTTTGCCTTGAAGCACAGCAAACTGGATGACGATGCCCAAGAAAAGAAGGCCCTGGAACTACTCGAACTGGTTGGGCTCAAGGACAAGGCGGACTTTTATCCCGTCCAGCTCTCCGGTGGTGAACAGCAGCGGGTTTCCATCGCCCGGGCACTGGCCAACGACCCAGAAATTTTGATTTCTGACGAAGCCACCTCGGCCCTGGACCCACAAAACACCAACCAGATTCTCGACCTGCTCAAGCAGATTAACGATAAGCTCGACCTGACTGTTGTCCTGATCACCCACGAGATGGACGCCGTCAAGCGGGTCGCCAACAAGATCGCCGTCATGGAACACGGCCAGATCATCGAACGGGGCCCACTGCAAAAGGTCTTCTTACAACCACAGCAAGAATTGACCCGCCAGTTTGTCGGGGGCTCCCTCGCCGCGGTTGACACCCTGAGGGCCTTCAACCTCGACCACCTGGCAGACGACGAGGAGCTCTTCCAGCTGGTTTACAACGGCAATAACGTCACGAAGTCAATTATCATCGCCCTCTACAAGGAACTCGGGGTTGAAGCAAGTATGCTTTACGGGAACATTGAAATTCTTGGCGGTGAACCAGTCGGTACCCTCTTCGTTGTGGTGAAGGGGGACGACAAGCAACGGCAAGCGGCCGTTAAGTTCTTAGAAGATAATAAAGTTACTGTAACCAAGATTGATGAAAGGAGGATTTGGAATGAGTAGTTTTTTACCAAACGTCGTACAACTAGGCTGGGGCGGTGACAATGGCTGGGGAACCTCCATTATCCAGACCATCTACATGACCGTTTGGCCGGCCATCATTGGGGGCCTGATTGGTCTAATCTTCGGGATCGCCCTCGTGGTCACCGAACCCGGTGGAATCTTGGAAAACAAGGTTCTCTACAGCATCTGTGATAAGATTGTCTCGGTTTTCCGGGCCATCCCGTTCATCATCCTGCTGGCCTTCATCGCACCAGTCACCCAGGCCATCGTTGGTACCCAGATTGGGACCACGGCCGCCCTGGTGCCCCTGTCCATCGGTTTCTTCGCCTTCTACGCACGACAAGTGCAAGTGGCACTGAAGAGTGTTGACCAGGGAAAGATTGAAGCCGCCCAGGCTATCGGTTCTACTAACAAGGACATCATCTTTGACGTCTACCTGCGGGAATCCCGCTCCGAACTGATCCGGGTCTCCACCGTTTCATTGATTAGCCTGGTCAGCCTGACCGCAATGGCCGGGGCAATTGGTGCCGGTGGTTTAGGTAACACCGCCATTTCATACGGTTACGACCGTTTCAACAACGACGTCACCCTGGTGGCAACGTTGCTAGTCCTCCTCTTCGTGCTGATCATCCAAGTGATCGGTGACTTACTCGCTAAGAAGTTAAACCACCAAGATCGTTAATATATAGGGGGAATTTTCATGGAAGCCAGTCCAGAAGTTAAGCTATTACAAGATTTGATTCAAATTCATTCCACCAATGGTAACGAGGTTGAAGTGGCCAAGTACTTGCAAAAGCTACTGGCCGCGCACGGAATTACCGCCACGGTTGACGAATTTGGCGACCGCCGGGCTGACCTGACCGCGCAAGTCGGGGCGGGCACGGACAAACGAATTCTGGGACTGACGGGGCACATGGACACGGTTGCCGTCAGCGACACCAAGAGCTGGCACCATGACCCCTTCGCCGGCAGCATCGTTGGCGACAAAATCTACGGGCGGGGCGCCGCCGACATGAAGAGTGGCCTCGCCGCCCAGGTCCTGGCGCTAATCAAGCTCAAGGAAGCTGACCGCTTACCGGCGGGCACGGTTAAGTTAATCGCCACTGCTGGTGAGGAACTGGGAACGCCCGGGGCCTTCCGCCTGGCCAAACAAGGGGTGGCTGACGACTTGGATGCCCTCGTGGTTGGGGAACCAACCGGGGGTAACGTCATCTTCGCCCATTCCGGAAGTTTGAACTACTCAGTTGAAAGTATTGGTAAGTCCGCCCACAGTTCCATGCCGGCCCGCGGGGTCAACGCCATCACGGGCCTGTTAAAGTACGTGGAAGCGGAAAGTCACCTCTTTGACGATGCCCCGGAGGATCCCTACCTGGGAAAGGTCCAACACAGCGTGACCGTCATTGAAGGTGGGGACCAGATCAACACCATCCCCGACCACGCTAAACTGGAGGGCAATATCCGGCCAACGGCGGCCTTTAATAACCAGGCCGTTGCCGACCGATTGAACGCGGCGATCGATAAGATCAACCACCAAACGCCCTACCAGTTGAAACTGGACATTTTCTGGGACTACCACCCCATCAGTACGGACCCGGCAAGTGACTTTGTCCAGTCGGCCCTCGGGTTTGCTAAGCAGCACTACCCCCACCCCGTCAAGACGGACATCATCAACGGGGCGACGGATGCCAGCGTCTTCACGGTTGACCGCCCCGACCTGCCGGTAATCGTCCTCGGGAGTGACGCCTGGGATGAGGCCCACCAGACGGACGAGTTTACCACCATTCCGAGTTTCCTGGCGACCATCCAAACCTACCAAGACATCATTGTTAATTTCTTTAAGTAAGCGCCCAACCGCCAGCTGGTCTTAACGATCACTGGCGGTTTTTCTTATGGGTGGATTCCTTGGGCCCGTAGCAAAGGCTAATTCAGGCCATGCTCACTGTTTAACAATAATTTTGATTTAACTTTTACTTCATCACCTTCTTCCTTAATTAAGTTAAGTATGCTCAGCGATTCGCTTAATAATAAAAAGAAAATGATGGGCAATTTCTTAATTTTATATAAGCAAATGGTAAGTAAAATGAGCGTTTTGCTTAGTGAAAAATCACCCAATTATTATCTCTCATCCCCGCCATCGTTGCTATAATAAGGGTGTAAAGAAATGATATAAAAAATATGAAAGGGTGTTTAACCATGATGTCAGCTTTAAGTAACGCAATTGCTGTTGTAAGTTTTCTCGGAATCCTGATTGCCTCTGCCGCGGGGATGTTTATGGGTAAACCTCAACACTAATTATTAATTGCAATTATTCATTATAAAGAAGCGACCGGAGAACATTTTCTTCGGCCGCTTCTTTTGTTATCTTATTCAAATAGTGATTGGTACTCCCCGTACCCGGCTTCCGCCAGTTTAGCCGCGGGGATGAAACGGAGGGCCGCCGAATTAATGCAATAGCGCAGGCCACCCCGGTCGACGGGCCCGTCCGTGAAAACGTGGCCGAGGTGGGAGTTGGCCTTTTGGCTGCGGACCTCCGTCCGTTCCATGCCAAAGGACTGGTCGCTTTTTTCCCTAACCACCCGCTTGGCAATCGGCTTAGTAAAGGCCGGCCAGCCACAGCCAGAATCGTACTTATCGAGTGAGGAAAAGAGTGGCTCCCCACTGACCACGTCGACGTAGATACCCGGCTCATCGAAGTGGTCATACTTCCCGGTAAACGGGCGTTCCGTCGCCGCCTCCTGGGTCACGGCATACTGAATTGGTGAAAGTTTCTTCTTTAATTCTTCATTATTCATGATCAGGCCCCCTTCTCTTTAGTGACCTGATCATACCATAGCTAGTGGTGAAAAGCCGAGATAATGCTTAAAAGGACAAGTTAACAGGAATCCTGCTGACTTGCCCCTTTTACTTATTTTCTCTTTTTCAACTGCTTCCGGTACTGCTCGCGGGTCAAGGTGACCTGGTTGTCATCAGCCGCACCCTTTTTGGGGGGTACCGGCTTCTTTTTCCGGTCCGCCTTTTCATCCTGCTGGCTGGACTTGCGAATCACGTCGGCCTGCCACTGGCTGGCCTTTTGAGCAGCCTGGTTATTCTTCCCACTGACAAAGTCATCCATCGTTGGGAAGTATATCGTGGCGGCGCTCCCCGGCAGCTTAACCGCGTTCGGGTCGACCTTCTTCTTCGGTACTGGGGTCGCCGATGGCGGTTCGGTGGTTTCCTTAACGGCCGCCTTCCCGACTGGCTGGGCCATCAACTTAGCCATCTGTTTAACGTTTGCCAGGTTCCGGCGGGCATTTTCATAGTTGGCCTTCATTACCGCAAGCAGTGGCGATTTCTCGTCCTCTGCTGACTGCTGGGCATGCTCGTATTGCTGCTTGGCGTCAGCAAGATTTTTTTCTGCAGTTTTTAAAAGTTCATCCGTACTACTCATACTACAAACCTACTTCCCCATTTTTACTTACTCCTTATTATAGGGCAGAAGACTGCGCAAGTCGAACCGGCAGCCGGCCCCCAGATGTGATAAACTCAATTATGAGTAAACATAAGGAGATATGGAAATGTTATTCTTTCTAAACGATGGCATTCAAACCAACATGTCGGGAATCGAACATGCCCAGATCCAGCGTCTGCACCTGTTCGAGCACTTCAAAGAACCGGCAAAGATTGTCACCCGGCAGTACTCAAATGAGCTGCACATGGTGACCAACGCTGCCGGAATCAAAGATGAAAACTTTGTCAACATGTATGACTTCTTCCAGGACGCCCGCGAGGTCCCTACCAAGGACGTCACCATCAAGAACATCCAGATTGATTCCAGCTGGCGACGGCAGGCCGACGGAATCAACTACAACTACTACCGTAACGGTCACCGAATCATGTACATTCGCCGCCGCAACGATGACAAGAAGCACATCATCAACCTCCAGTACTTCGACCACTTCGGTAAGCTCCTCAAGGTGACCTGGTACGATAACCGGGGCTTTATCTCCGTCGAACACCTCTATGACTGGTCCAACAAGGTCACGACTGAGAACTACTTCACCCCGGCCGGCAAATTAGCCCTCCAGGTGAACAACCAGACCGATAAGCGTGGCAAAGATTCTAAGAGCTTCCACCTCTTTGACTTCCGCGGCCACGACTACCAGTTCAACGGCTTCGACGCCCTCACGGCTTTCTTCCTCGACCAGCTGGTCACGGATAAGGAAATCTGCGGTGACGGTCCCGTCGGCTTGGTTACCGACCGGGTGTACGAAATTGGCTGGTCCGTCCTCCATATGAAGCACCGGGTTCCCCGTTACATGCAATTGCACAATGACCACGTCAACGACAACAACAACATCCTCCACTCGGCCTTGAACTTCAACTACGAGTGGGGGCTCAACCACCTGACCGACTTGGACGGGGTAATCGCCCTGACTCCTCAGCAACAAGACGATGTTAAGGCCCGCTACGCTAAAACTGGCGTCCCAGTCTTCCGGGTTCCGGGACCAATTGTCACCAGCGATATTCTTAACCGGCCGCACGTCCCGTTTGAGAAGCGTCACAAGCACGAGGTTGTCACCGTCGCCCGGCTCTCCCCCGAAAAGCAGCAGGAACACCTCATTGCTGCTTGGCCAAAGGTCCTAAAGGCCGTGCCGGATGCCCAACTCAACCTGTGGGGCTATGCTAACGATAACTATGATAAGAAGCTCCGCAAGCAGGTAAAGGGCCTCGGCCTCGAAAGCAGCGTCCACTTCAAGGGCTACACGAATGACGTTGCCGACGTTGACGACCACGCCCAACTAATGGTCCTGCCAAGTCGGGTTGAGGGTCTGCCCCTCACCCTGGTGGAAGCGGCAGCCCATGGGCTGCCAGCCATCGCCAACGACATCAAGTACGGGCCGAGTGACGTCATCATTGACGGTCAAGACGGCCTGCTGACCAAGAACGGCGATATCGATGGTTTGGCCAAGGCAATCATCAGCCTCTTAACTGACCAGGACCGCCTGGCCAAGATGAGCGCTAACGCTTACAAGGACTGCAAGCTTTACTCCGAACCGAGTGTAATGAAGCTATGGCAAAAGATTCTTGATAACATGAACGAAAAGGAGGCCAAGTAACCGTGTTCTTCTTTGTAAACCAGTACCTGCTCAGTAGTAATTCCAGTATTGAGCACGCCGAAATCAAGCGGCTGAAGCTCTTTAAGGAGCACAAGACAGCTGCCAAATTGGTGACCCGGGACTTCGATAATATCATCCACGCTACTCTGGGGCGGTTCGGCCTCAGTGACGACCAGCTGGTCAACATGTTTGACTTCTTCGCCGGCACGACCGACTACCAGGGCCACAACCTCCACACCAAGGACCTTAACTTGCCGATCGACTACCAGGTCAGCAGCGGGTCCAGCTCCCGGACGGTCAAGGATGGTGACCGCCTGGTTGCCGAAGTTTTCTTCATCGGTGGTACCTACGGCCTGGTAGACCATGTCGACTATTACGATGCGGCGGGTAACATCAACCTGCGTGCGAAGTACGATATCCGGGGATTCAAGGCCGTTGATATCTTCTTCGGCAAAAACAACCGGCCTTACTACGAACGCTACTACCGGCCGGACGGTAGTAATTACATGGAGCGCTACTACGTCCAATCCACCGAGGACACACCGATTAACTCCCTGAACGTCCTCAAGAACTATCAGGGCAAGGACCGCTTCTTCGACGACTTTGATAGTCTTTTTGCCTTCTTCCTCAAGGAGCTAAATGACCAGATTGCCGGGACTAACACCTTCATCGCTGACCGGCCAGCCGTGTCCATCAAACCGGTCCAGCAGCTGGGCAAGCGGGCGCGGAAGTTCCTCTGGCTGCCAATCAGCCATATTGACGATGGCCAGGACCTGATCAACGGGCCGTTGAATGGCTTCCTTAATGATCCTTTGACTAAGGATCGCAGTAAGTGGGACGGCATCATTGTTATGACGGCCATGCAGGCGGCGGTCCTACAGCAACGGCTGGGCAAGGGCACCCCAATCTACATGATTAACGGTTCCCTGGTTCACCAGGCAAGCAAGCGGGTACCAATGGAGGACCGAACACCAAACCAGCTAATCTACGTTGGTCGGCTGGGGAGTGACAAGGGAACTGACCTGCTAATCAAGCTCTTTGCCAAGGTTCACCAGGCCATCCGGGACAGCAAGTTAACCTTCTACGGTTACGGGTCAAATGAAGATACCAAAAACTACCAGGACCTGGTTAAAAAGCTCAAGCTGGAAAAGGCCGTCACCTTCGCCGGTTACCAACCGAAGCTGGATGACGTCTACAACCAGGCCCAGCTCTTTGTTGATCCGGGTCGGCTCGACGGTCAGCCACTGGCGATGGCGGAGGCATTAGCCCACGGGGTTCCAGTTATCAGTTTCAACTACCTGTACGGACCGAGCGAGTTCGTCAAGGACGGGGTCAATGGTCAACTGATCCGGTTGGATAATATGGACAAGATGCCGGCAACGATTATTGACCTTTTGAAGAGCCCGGCAAAGCTCCAGCAGCTCAGTACGGGGGCGTACGAGAACTGCCAGGCATTTGATGCCGATCATACCTGGGTGCAATGGCAAGCAATCATGAATAAGTAATCACCACTTCGGCGGCAAAAAGGCGCATGACAACTAGTCACGCGCCTTTTTGAATCCTCCCACCACAAGAGATTGATGTTCTTAGAGTCTAGCAACCCAATTATGTGGCAACTTAAAGATCCCTCAATATCAATCCCTAGTCCGCCAAAATAAAATTGTAAACAAAAAGGCCCGTTGAGAAAATTAATCCTCAACGGGCTTTGTGCTTAGTTAATGGCTAAGCTTTTTATTGTCCGAACATAATCTTTGACTCTAAGCTATAAAACTAATTAAGTTAAATTAGAATTCACGCTTCTTAGCAGCAAGGCCAAGGCCGAACATTGCAGCAGCAGCACCAAGGGCAACGACAGCAGCACTGTTTTCGTTACCAGTTTGGGCCAGGGTAGCGTTGTTCTTCTTGGCAGTTGCTACAGTAGCAGCAGGGTCCTTAGCAGCAGCGCCGTTGTTAACAGCACCATTGTTAGCACCGCCGTTTACAACACCGTTGTTGGTGTTGTTATTGTTGTTACCGTTGTTGCCATTGTTGTTTTGGCTCCAGTCAATGTTCTTCAGTAAGTCTTGGGCTTGTTGAAGAAGTTGGGAAGCCTTAGCAGCGTTAGCAGCAGCTTGGGCGTCAGCAGCAGCCTTGTTAGCCTTTACCAGGGCGTCAGAAGCAGTGGTGTAGGTTTGGCCAGCAGCGTTAGCCTTTTGTTGAGCAGCAACGGCAGCGGAGTTAGCAACTTCAGCAGCGCTCTTAGCAGCGGAGTAAGCAGCAGTAGCGCTAGTAACGTTAGCGGAAGCACTGGCAAGGGTAGCGTTAGCGTTGCTCAAGTTTTGAGAAGCGGTAGCAGTGTTGTCAGTGATTTGCTTAGCTTGGCTAGTCAGTTGGTTAGCTTCGGAAACCGCAGCCTTAGGCTCAGTGGTGTTGCTGGAAGCAGGAACAGGGTTTTCAGCGTCGCTCTTAACAGCAGCGGAGTTAGTAGCAATAGCGCTGGAGTTAGCAGCGTTAGCACTAGTAACCTTAGCATTAGCGTCAGAAGCTACATCAGAGGTAGCGTTAGAAGTAGCACCAGAGGTAGCAGTAGAAGTAGCACCAGAGGTAGCAGCAGAACCGTTGTTAGCGTCGCTAGCAGTAGAGGTTGCAGTAATAGCTGCACCAGAAGTAGCATCGGCGGAAGCGGTATTGTTGACGTTAGACAGAGTCAAGCCAGCCAAAACGGCGGTAGTAGCAAGGCCAGCAAAGACGATGTTCTTCTTAGCCTCGTACATCTTATAATGCAATGCATTATTCTTCATAAAAGAATCCCCCTATAAAAAAATAAAATAATTAAGTATATATAGCCCAGAAATCAATTATGTTCGATTAGATAGTAGAATCTGAAACTTGAAAGCTAATAATCACGCCAAAGGCGTGTGGTTATCGGCTTTTTTGGCAAAAAAATAAACGCAAGCTCTCCTGCGTTGTATACTTTAGTCGA
>NZ_AZGM01000043.1 GCF_001435935.1 Limosilactobacillus panis DSM 6035 | reverse complement strand
AAAAGCCGAAGCTGACGCAGCTCCGGCTAGTTTTCGTGCTTTCAAGTTTCAGTTATTAATATTAAAATCACGACCTAGTTCAAAAAAGCGGGGTCGTGATTTTTTTTAATAAACAATTGCTGATAAACGCTTGTCAATAGGGCGCTACTAGGGTAGCTTATTAAAATAAAATGAGATTATTTTAATAAAGGGAGGCGCTAGCCATGTTTAGCCGGATTGGAGAAGCAATTTATGAAAGTGAAGCAGTCGCCAAGACCTCAGACTTTACCGTTGGTTTGGAGATTGAAATGCAGCGGATTGATGAGGCGGGCAACCTCAGCCAGGAGCCCTATCCGGCCGGAATTGGCGATGAGCAGACGAACCCGTGGATTACCAACGACTTCCTGGAGACGATGTCGGAAACGGTGACCCCGTCTGCCAAGCATTCCCTTGACGCGATGCACTACCTTTACCGCCTCAATAACTGCCTCCGATCGGCGTTGGCACCGGGGGAGATGCTGTGGCCCCTATCAATGCCGCCGCGCTTACCAGAAGACAAGAGTAAGTTGGTTTTAGCCAAGATGGGGCCGAAGAAGGAAGCCTACCTGAAGGAGTGGGCCAAGCGGCACGGTTACTCACAGGGGACACCGTGTGGGGCCCACCTCAGCCTGAGTATTGACCAGCACGTCATTGACCTGGTCCTCCAAAAGTTTCCGGACTACTTTAGTGATGAGCGGGCCGTCCGCAACCACCTCTACACCGTGGTGGCCCAGGGCTTTGTCCGCTACCGCTGGCTGCTGACCTACTTATTCGGGGCCAGCCCGGTGGCTGAGGCGGGCTACTTTGATAAGGATGACTTCCTGGCCCATCCCCTCCGGAGCATTCGCCAGAGTAAGTACGGCTTTGGAACCAAGTTCAAGGGCGACTACACCAACCTGACGGCCTACATTAACCGGATTGAAGAGGGGGGTTAAGTAGGGGATTTTGACTTCGAACTATGAATTCCATGGTCCCGTCCGTTTTAAGGGAAATCGTAACCTAAAAGACTTACCGAAAAAGGGGATTGAGTACCTCGAACTGCGGATGCTGGACCTCGACCCGAGTAGCTCGGTTGGAATCCGCACCGGGACCGTCCGCTTCATCCGTCTGCTGGCGAGTTACTTTATCATGCATCCGGCAATGAAGGAGTCAGAGGTTACGCCCCTGCTTGATAAGGCCAACCAGATGAACCAGATCACGGCGGCCGAGGAACCGACCGCCCCGAGCAGGTACCAGGCGACCGCCCTGGCAATCATCCGCCATCTGGAACACTATGCTAACCAGATCCAGTTGGGGCCGGAATATTCTGAAATCTTGGAGGATTTTGAGGACCGGGTGGTGAACCCGATGACAACGCCAAGCGCCCGCCTGTTGAACTATGTCCAGGACGGGTCACTGGAAGAATACGCCCTGCGCCGGGCGCGGCGTTACCAGCGGGCCGCTCTGGAGACCCTCCACCCCTTCCGTGGCTTTGAGGACGGTCGGATCTACACTGCAGATGAGCTAAGAAAAGAATTGGCTTGGTAAGGAAAAATATACAGTACACGAAGAGGCCTTTAGCGGGCGGATTTCCGAACGCTAAAGGCCTCCTTTTATTGGTATTATTGATTATGGCCTGGCGGTGGCCTGTTTGATGAGGTCCGCAAACAGGTTCTGCGAATACTGGTAGTGCTTAAACATGTTTTCCGGGTGCCACTGGACAGCTAGGACCTGGTCATTGGCCGTTGATTCAACCGCCTCAGGTACCTGGTCATCGGCCACCGCGGTAACGTGGAGGGCCGGGGCAATCTTATGTAGGGCCTGGTGGTGGCGGGAGTTGACGTAGGGTCGGCGGCCGACCAGTTTGAACAGACGGCTGTCCTCGTCAACGGTGACGTGGTGGGAAGGCAGGTTGCCCGGGGCATCCTGGGCGTGCTTGAGTGTCTTCCGCGGGTCTTCGGAAAGGTCCTGGTAGATCGATCCACCCAGGGCGATATTAATCAATTGCATCCCCCGGCAAATGCCCATGACCGCCTTGTCCGCAGCCAAGGCCTGCTTTAAGAGGGCAATTTCAAACAGGTCCCGTTTCCGGTAGGTGGTCCCCAGGTTTTGGTGGGGTTCTTCATTGTAAAAGGTCGGGTCAACATCGGCGCCGCCGGCAAAGATAATGCCGTCGAACAGACCCAAGTAGTCCGCCGCCAATTCAGGTTCAACACTCGGAAAGATGACGGGCACCCCACCAGACTTGACGATGGCTTCAATCAACGGGCGGGGCGCAAAGGCGGCGTTTCGCTCGTTAATAATGTTGGTTGCTTCGGTTAGGGTATCGGCTGGAATGGCAATTCGTGGTCGCATAGGCGCCCTCCTTTGTTTCTAATCAAAATTTAATATGTATTATAAATGAAAATCCGGGCCCTGCAAAGGAGGTATTTCCCGGGAAATGAAATTCTGAAAAGGTGGTATCCTTAGTAAAGGACACTAATTCGGGGAGGAAATATTTATGGTCGTTTATACGGGCAAGACAATTAAAGAAGCAATTCAAGTCGCCAGTCGGTCCCTACACAAGCCGGAAAAAGAACTAAAGGTCGAAATCATCGACCAGCCACGGAAGGGATTTTTGGGTATCGGCCGGCGCCCAGCAAAGATTGAGGCAACGGTAAAACCGCCCGTTGTGAAGAAGGCGGCAACAACCGTCAAGGCACCGGTTATCAAGAAACCCAAAAAGGATGTAAGCATGCAGGCACCGGTTGCCAAGGAAGTTGACGTCCCGACCAATGATGGCAAGCAGGGGAGCGACCAGGACCCGGCCGTAATTGCGGCCCGCCACGAAGCCAACCTTCGCCACACCAGAAATACGGGGCAGCAGTTGACCGTATACCTCAAGAAGGTCTTTAGTACGCTGGGGATTGAGACCAAGCCCGAAATCAGCAAGGTGGCCGCCCACGCAATCACAATCGACATCAAGACGGTGCAATCTGGCAAGGTGATTGGCCACCACGGCCGGCGGATCAACGCGATGGAGCAAATCAGTGCCGCCTTTATGAACTACCACGGGGCGCCCAAGACGGCAGTTATTTTAGACACGTCTAACTACCGTCAACGACGGCAAGCCGCCCTCCACGAAATTGCGGAACGGGCGGTTACCGAAGTAGTTGCTAGTGGCCAGGCGGTTTATCTGGACCCGATGCCGGCGCGGGAGCGGAAGCAATTGCATCGCGAGTTAGAGGACAACGACCACGTACGGACGTACTCCCATGGCCGCGACCCCTACCGGAGCGTTGTAATTGCGCCTAAGGACTAGTTTTCGATTGACAATCGCTCACGAAGAATTTAGAATATGGGCGATTATAAAGATTGAGTTGTTAAAGTAGTGAAAGTGCTTTGACCATGTTTGCTGTAGCTGACGTGGACTAGCACTTTTTTTATTGAAGGGAGCATCGACTAGTGGCGAATAGTGAAAATGATACAATCGCGGCGATTTCAACCCCAGTTGGTGAGGGTGGTATCTCAATCATCCGGATTAGCGGGGACGACGCGATCCCAGTGGCCCAGAAGATTTATAAGGGGAAGAACCTCGCTAAGGTCCCGACCCACACGATTAACTACGGGCACATTATTGACCCTGATACTAAAGAAGAGGTCGACGAGGTAATGGTGTCGGTAATGCGGGCCCCCAAGACTTACACCTGTGAGGACGTTGTTGAAATCAACTGCCATGGTGGTCTCTTAGCAACCAACCGGATCCTGCAGCTGGTCTTAAGCTACGGTGCCCGGATGGCTGAACCTGGTGAGTTCACCAAGCGGGCCTTTCTAAACGGCCGGATTGACCTTTCCCAGTCGGAAGCGGTCATGGACCTGATCCGGGCCAAGACTGACAAGTCGATGAAGGTGGCCTTGAACCAACTTGACGGGGACCTCTCCCGGCTGATCCGCCACCTCCGTAAGGATATCCTCAATGTCCTTGCCCAGGTCGAGGTCAACATCGACTACCCGGAATACGACGCGGTTGAGGAAATGACCACGAAGATGCTGAAGGAAAAGGCCGTTGACATACAGCAACGGATTCAGGCCCTCTTGAAGACGGCCAAGCAGGGGAAGGTCCTGCGTGAGGGGCTAGCAACGGCCATCATTGGTCGTCCCAATGTCGGGAAGTCAAGCCTGCTGAATTCCTTGCTGCACGAGGATAAGGCCATCGTGACCAACGTGGCGGGAACGACCCGGGATGTCATTGAGGAATACGTTAACGTCAACGGGGTTCCCCTCAAACTGATCGATACCGCGGGAATTCGCCATACGGAGGACACGGTTGAAAAGATCGGGGTCGAACGAAGCAAGAAGGCCCTCGATGCGGCCGACTTGGTCCTGCTCCTCATCGACAGCTCGGCACCGTTGACCGCGGAGGACCGGGAACTGTTGACCGCCACCAAGGATAAGAAGCGGATTGTGATCCTCAATAAGACGGACTTGCCGCAGAAGGTCGACTTAGCAGAACTGAAGCGGTTAATCGGTGGGGCGCCCCTGGTAGAAACCTCGATTGTTAAACATGAAGGGATGGACCAGCTCGGCCAGAAGATCAGCCACATGTTCTTCAACGAAGGGATTGAGAGTGGCCAAAACACGGTAATGGTCACCAACGCCCGTCACATTGGCCTCCTCCACCAGGCCAACGATGCACTAAACGATGTGTTGAAGGGAATCAACGATGGGATGCCGGTCGACCTGGTCCAGATTGATATGACCAGGTGCTGGGACCTCTTGGGAGAAATCACCGGTGATTCTTACCAGGATGAGCTCCTTGATCAATTATTTAGTCAATTCTGTCTAGGAAAGTAGGGAAGATTGTGAAGTCAAGTGAATCATTGAAAAACTCAGATGCCGTCGAATACGAGGGCGGCACTTACGATGTCATTGTTGTCGGTGCGGGCCACGCCGGAAGCGAAGCGGCCCTGGCGGCGGCCCGGATGGGGAACAAGACCCTTTTGATCACCATCAGCCTGGAAATGATCGCCTTTATGCCATGTAACCCGTCAGTGGGGGGACCTGCCAAGGGGATTGTCGTCCGGGAAATCGACGCCCTCGGTGGTGAAATGGGTCATAACATCGACAAGACCTATATCCAAATGCGGATGCTAAACACCGGTAAGGGACCAGCTGTCCGGGCATTACGGGCCCAGGCGGACAAGCACGCCTACCACCGGCAGATGAAGTTGACCATGGAACGGGAACCAAACCTGACCCTCCGTCAGGCCACCGTTGACCAGCTGATCGTTGAAGACGGTGTCTGCAAGGGGGTAATCACCAACACCGGGGCCCGCTACCATTCAAAGACCGTTGTCCTGACGGTGGGAACGGCCGCCCGGGGAAAGATCATCATCGGTGAACTGCAGTACCAGTCGGGCCCTAACAACGCGAAGTCGGCGGTTAAACTTTCCGAAAACCTGGAGCAGCTCGGCTTTGATCTAGAACGGTTCAAGACCGGGACGCCACCGCGGGTTAACGGGAACACCATTAACTTTGACGAGACGGAAGAACAGCCCGGAGATGTTCAACCGCACCACTTCAGCTTTGACACCCCAGACAGCAAGTATATCGCCGTCTCTGACCAGCTAGCCTGCTGGTTGACCTACACTAACCCGACGACCCACGGAATCATCCGGGCCAACCTGAACCGGGCACCAATGTTTTCCGGCGTTATCAAGGGGGTTGGGCCCCGCTACTGCCCATCGATTGAAGACAAGATCGTGCGTTTTGCCGACAAGTCCCGCCACCAGGTCTTCCTGGAACCAGAAGGTCGGGATACGGATGAGTATTACCTTGACGGGGTTTCCACTTCGATGCCCGAAGAGGTCCAGCAAAAGATTGTGCACTCTATCAAGGGGTTGGAGAAGGCCTCACTGATGCGGCCGGGATACGCCATTGAGTATGATGTCGTGGCCCCTTACCAGCTGCACCCGACCCTGGAGACGAAGATTATCAAGAACCTCTACACCGCCGGTCAGACCAATGGATCTTCTGGCTATGAAGAGGCGGCCGGTCAAGGAATTATCGCTGGAATCAACGCGGGACTCCGGGCCCAAAGCAAGAAGCCGTTTGTCCTCAGCCGGTCCGATGCCTACATCGGGGTCATGATCGATGACCTAGTTACCAAGGGCACCAAGGAACCGTACCGTCTGCTGACGAGTCGGGCAGAATACCGGCTGATCCTCCGGCACGACAATGCTGACTTCCGGCTGATGGAAAAGGGGCACGCGATTGGCTTAGTTAGTGACGCCCGCGTGGCCAAAATGGAAGCTAAGAAGAAGCAGGTAGCGGATGAAATTAGCCGGCTGAAGGCCATCAAGTTCAAGCCGAGTGACGACCAGGTCAACGACTTTATCGAATCCCACGGTGACAACCGCCTGAAGGATGCGGTTAGTGCGGCCGACTTTATTAAGCGCCCGTACGTCGACTACCAGACCCTTTTGCGATTCATCCCGGCCCCGGCTGAGAAGCTGGACCGGCACGTAATTGAGCAGGTAGAAATCCAACTCAAGTACGCCGGCTACATTAAGAAGGAAGAGCAAAAGGTTGAACGGATGAAGCGGATGGAAGCTAAACGGATTCCGGACGATATCGATTACGAAGACATCGATGGCTTGGCAACGGAAGGCCGGCAGAAATTGGAGAAGATCCGGCCGGAAACCCTGGCCCGGGCTTCCCGGATCTCCGGGGTTAACCCCGCCGACCTGGCAATCTTGAGTGTCTACATCCGCCAGGGGAAGTTCTCAAAGAAGGATCACGAGAAATAATTTCCCGGGAAATAATAAACATTATGAGTCCCAGCACTTGGGAGAAATCCAGGTGCTGGGACCCATTTTAGCCTTATGCAGATCTTAATATCTGGTGAAACTAGGGTGAAATCCCTTGACGTTGGGCTGAGTATGTTATAATTAGGTTTCGAGTTAATTCGTGACGAAATATTTTAATTCTTAAGAAAGAAGAGGGACTTTGCAATGTGTGGAATTGTTGCGTTTGTTGATAACGAAAAACCACAACTAAAAGATACTTTAATCGAAAAGATGAAGGATCGAATCATTCACCGGGGCCCCGACGCCGAAGGGAAGTACGTGGATGATGACGTGGCCCTCGGTTTCCGGCGACTCGGCTTCGTTGATCTGAAGTCTGGTAACCAACCAATCTTTAACGAAGATAACACCAAGATCATCGAATTTAATGGTGAAATCTATAACTTCGAAGAGCTACGGGCCCAACTGATTGAAAAGGGGCACACCTTTACCACCCACGCCGATACGGAAGTAATCCTGCACGGTTACGAGGAGTGGGGGAAGGACATCCTGCAAAAGCTGCGGGGGATGTTCGCCTTCATCATCTGGGACACGAAGAAGAAGGAAATGTTCGGTGCCCGGGACCACTTTGGTATTAAGCCGCTCTACTACGCCCAAATGAATGGGACCTTCTTTGTCGGCTCCGAAATCAAGGCCTTCCTTGACCACCCGAACTTCAAGATGGAGTTAAACAAGCGGGCCCTGAAGTCTTACATGACTTTCCAGTACAACGTTACCCAGGAAACCTTCTTCAAGGGTGTTTTCCGTCTGCCAGAAGCCCACTACTTCACTTACAAGGACGGCAAGTTCGATATGGAGCAGTACTGGGACGAAGACTTTGACCCGAAGAATGAGACTTTTGACGAGGCCGTTGACAACATTGATGACGTGGTCAAGAACTCCGTTAAGGCCCACACCTTTGCCGATAAGGGAATCAAGGTTGGTTCCTTCCTGTCTGCCGGGGTTGATTCCAGTCTGGTAACCGCCCTGATGCGGCCCAACAACACCTTCTCAATTGGGTTTGACAGTGGCTACGATGAAACCAAGCAGGCCCGTGAATTGGCCGCCAAACTGGACCTCAAGAACACTGATAAGCTGCTGACGGATGAGGAGGCCTTCAAGACCTTCCCACTGATTCAGTACTACCTGGACGAACCGGACTCTAACCCATCGGTTGTGCCGCTTTACTTCTTAAACAAGTTGGCTAAGGATAACGGCTACAAGGCCCTCTTATCTGGTGAAGGGGCCGACGAATTGTTTGCGGGATACACGGCATACGGCTTCAACACGAAGGTCAAGTTCATTCGCTGGATCACTGACCAGCTGAAGAAGCTGCCAAAGGAAAAGCGTTACAAGCTCGGTGAATGGCTGGAAGGCAAGCACTTCCACTGTTCCGAACACCTCTACCGGAACCTGGCCCCGGCCCGGGAGACATTCATTGGCCAAGCCTACATCTTTAGTCCGGAAGAAGCGAATGAATACCTGAAGCCGGAATACCAAGACGGCCCATCCATCGTCGACCTGCTTAAGCCGCTCTACGACAAGTGTGACGAAAAGAAGGACATGAACGAAGTGGCCAAGAAGCAGTATGTGGACCTGCACCGTTTCATGCCAGGTGATATCTGCTTAAAGGCCGATAAGATGAGTATGGCTAACTCCGTGGAGATCCGGGTGCCACTCCTTGATAAGGAAGTAATGAAGGTTGCGGAAACGACGCCAACCAACTATCTCTTTAACTACAAGGGTACTAAGTGGGCATTCCGGATGGCCGCCAACCGGCACCTGCCTGAGGAATGGGCAACCCGGCCAAAGCTTGGCTTCCCAACCCCAGTCCGGGAATGGTTGCACGAAAAGAAGTACTACGAAGTTGTGCGGAAGATGTTTGAACAGGACTTTGTTAAGGAATTCTTCGACCAGGATAAGCTGCTGAAGCTGGCAGATGACAACTTCGCGGGCAAGATTGACGGACGGCGGAAGATCTGGACGGTTTACACCTTCTTAGTCTGGTACAAGCTGTACTTTATCGATAACTTCAAGCTTGATGAATCAGGAATTGATAAGGCTAAGGCAACGGCTGCTGAAGCATAATAATATGAGAGGCTGGGAGAAAATGAAGTGCCCCATAATTGTTGGACAAAGGATCCAATGATTGTGAGGTAC
>NZ_AZGM01000042.1 GCF_001435935.1 Limosilactobacillus panis DSM 6035 | reverse complement strand
AACGCGTGAAACATGTGTTTGATGGGTATTTTGTGTATTTTTATGAATAAATCAGGTACTAGTTTGATTAATATCTTATGAGAAAATTTATTTTTGCTTTTTTCCCTTTGCCGTAAAGTTAAATGCACCGGCAAGGACAAAAAAGATAATTATTGAAAGAACCAACGGAATCCGGGTCGCATCAACGAAGAAAAGAACTATTAAAGCCCCAAAGAAGAAGATAATCGTCAGCCAACTGGTTAGCGGATAACCGGGCATCACAAAACGGTGAATTCCCTTGGGGTGCGCCTTTTTGAACTTAATATGAGCAAAAAGGATAATCAACCAGGTAAAGATGAAGAAAATCGTGGATATCCCCGAAATAACGTTGAAAACCCCTGCTGGCATAATGTAGTTCAAAATAACCGTGACAAATAAGATTGCCGTTGAAAAGGTCAATGCTTTCGTTGGTACGGCCTGGGGGCTTAACTTACCAAACTTCTGGGGGGCATTCCCACTTTTGGCGAGCGCGTATAACGACCGACTCGTACTAAAAATAGCACTATTGGTTGCCGACAAGGCTGCCGTTAAAACAACGAAGTTTAAAATTCCCCCGGCTGCTGGAATACCAATTGCTGCGAAGGCCTGAACAAAGGGACTAGAAGTTTCTTTGACCCGGAACCACGGATAAATGGACATCAAAGCAATCATCGAGCCGATATAAAAGAGGCCGATTCGTACTGGTAAAGTGTTGATGGCATTGGGAATATCCTTTTGGGGATTCTTCGTTTCCCCGGCGGTTAAACCGACCATCTCAATACCAACAAAAGCAAATACAACCATTTGAAACGAAAGTAAAAAGCCACTGGGACCAGTAGGGAAAAAGCCCCCCTGATTAACAAGGTTTGCTAAGGTTACTGTTCGTCCACTTACTTTAGCATGCATGATAATAAGGACCAGGCCGACAACAATTAGGGCAATAATTGCCAAAACCTTAATCATTGAGAACCAACTTTCTAGTTCCCCAAATAGCCCAACATTGATCATGTTAATTAGCATAAAGACTATGACGATCAACAACGGGCCCACCCATTGGGGAAGGCTTGGAAACCAGTAACGCAAGTAGATCCCCGTGGCCGTTAGATCGGCCATTGCGAGGGTTAACCAGCAGGCCCAATACATCCAGCCAGCGATGAATTCCATCCGGTCACCAAGGTAGTACTGAACCGAGTCGATGAATGAGTGGCGGGAAGTATCCTCCAAAAGCAATTCACCAAGTGCCCGCATCATAAAGAAGATGAAGATTCCGGTAATTAAGTAGGAAAGAATGATTGACGGTCCAGCCTCGTGGATTGCTGAGCCAGAGCCAAGGAATAGCCCCGTTCCAATGGCCCCACCGATCGCAATCATGGTAATATGGCGACTTTTTAGTGAACGTTTTAGCTTCTGATGTTGCTGTACATCCATAATGTAACCTCCCGAAATTAAGTTCTAGCTACTTTGAAAGGGGAAAACAAAAACGGGAGCGTGACAGAAGTCATTTATGACTTCGTTTTCACGCCCCCGCGAGCGCAAATAGGGCTCCAGAGTTCGGTTATACCGGACACTGGAGCCCATTTGCGTACCGCGCTGTTCGTATTTGAACTTGGTAAAAGTACTTATGTCACAGCCCCGTTTTTGACGCGGTTCCACCCATCTTTATAGCCTTGTTAGACTACCTCTTAGTCGATAATGGAACCACCCATTTCACGTATATGCCATATCGCTAGACTGAACTTGCAGCACTTGTCCAGTTCTCTAAAACTAGCAATTCATTAGAAGGTACTAATAATATATATTGTTCTTCGCCAATTGTCAAACAATTTCTGAAATTAATTTAAAATTGTTCGTTAGACGTTTAAGACCTTATCCAGGAAATTCTTGGTATCTTCCTGTTGTGGGTGTTCAAAGATCTGCTCCGGCGTCCCCTGTTCCCGAATATTACCATCGTGGAAGAAGACTACCCGATCGGCAACCTGCTTGGCAAAGCCCATCTCGTGGGTAACCACGATCATCGTCATTCCTTGACGCGCAAGGTTTTTCATAACTTCTAGCACATCACCGACCATTTCAGGGTCAAGGGCGCTCGTCGGCTCATCAAAGAGCATCACATCTGGTTTCATTGCCAGTGCCCGGGCAATTGCAACCCGCTGCTTTTGGCCACCGGAGAGGGTCTTAGGGTTGACATTGGTCTTTTCCTTCAAGCCAACCACTTCAAGGTAGTGGAGGGCATCTTTTTTGGCTTCCTCCTTGCTTTCCTTTTTCAGCTGTACCGGCGCCAGAGTGATATTCTCAATTACCGACATGTTAGGGAAAAGGTTAAAGTGCTGGAAAACCATTCCGATATTTTCCCGGACCTTATTGATATTTACCTTCGGGTCGGCGATATCATAACCGTCAACGTAAACGTGGCCGCCATTCGGGATTTCTAGCCGGTTCAGGCACCGTAAAAAGGTACTCTTCCCGGAGCCAGAAGGACCAATCATGCAAACCACTTCACTCGGCTTAACATTCAGGTTGATCCCCTGGAGGACTTCATTCTTTCCGTAACTCTTGTGGAGGTCCTTTACTTGTACTTTATATTGTTTATCCATATTAAGCCATCCTCTTTTGAATGTAGTTTGATAACCAGGTCAGCAGGGTAATGATGATGATGTAAATTGTCCCAATGATCAACCACATCTTAAACCCTTCCATGTTTTGCGAAATGATCACTGTCCCGGTCTGCGTCAATTCCATGACCCCAATTGCCGAAAGAATGGAGGTATCCTTCAGGGTGATGATGAACTGGTTGACCAGGGATGGAACCATAATCTTGATTCCTTGCGGTGCCACAACCTTGATTAAGGCCTTCCGGTATGGCAAGCCAAGGCTCCGGGCCGCTTCCCATTGGCCAGGGTCAACGGCATCAAAGCCCCCCTTAACGATGGCCCCGATGTAGGCCCCTTCGTCAAGCATTAGTGTCATGATCCCGGCGAGAAATAGTGGGACCTTATGGCCAATCACGTTTGGCAAGCCCATGTAGATAAAGAAGGCCAAAACGATCATTGGTAATCCCCGGAAAATGTAGATGATGATGCTGGAAATTCCGTTGGCAAGTTTACTCTGCATAAATCCCAGGACACCGAGAATCAGGCCGAAGATCATCGCTAAGATAATCCCAACAATCGTCAGTTGGATAGTCATCCATAAACCGTTGAGCAGTGCCGACCGGTTAGCCTTCAGAAGGCCAGGGATTGTCCGGCTAGCAGTGCTGCTCTTGGTTGTCTTATCACTCTTTGTGTACTTATTGACGATTTGCTTCATTTGGCCGGTCTTGTTTAACCAGTCAATCCCATCATTAACCTTCTTTTGCAGTGCCAGGTTCTGGCCCTTTTGGAAACCAACCGCCACTGGCTGGGCATCAATTGGCTTCTTGGTGACGATCTTCAATGGGACCCCGGTCCGGATTCCGTATTGGAGAACCGGCCCGTCGTCAAAGGTGGCATCCGTGTTACCGTTCTTAACATCGTTCCACATCGTGTTTGAAGAGTCGAAGTAACGAATCTTGTACCCGTACTTCTTCTGGTTCTTCTTAACAAAGAGGGCGGCACTGGTTCCGGACTTAGCGGAAACCATCTTACCCTTTAACTGCTTCAGTGAGGTGATCTTACTGTTCTTGGCAACCGCCATCATAACACCGTCTGTGTAGTAAGGTTTGGAGAAGTCAAACTTCTGTTTCCGCTCGTTAGTAACACTCATCCCGGCGATGACGGCATCAACTTGACCGCCTTCCAAGGCTTGCAAGTCACCGTTGAAGCTCATTGGCTTGAGTTTGTATTTAAAGTGTTCGTGCTTAGCAATCTTCTTCAACATTTCGATTTCAATTCCGGGATTTTTACCGGAATAGCCGCCCTTGCTATCTTGAATTTCGAAGGGCTCAAACGTGTTGTTCGTGGCAAAGGTGTAAGTCGGTTCGGCAGCAGACACACTCTGTGGTTCGACTAATGACCACCCGAGCGCAATCCCGAGGACTGCGATGAAGGTGGCTAGTATTTTTCTCCAACCTATTTTCCGCATTATCAACCGACTCCTTTTAATCAAATTTTAACGTTGCTAATACATTAGCACCCTACTCGACGAAAGTGAATAGGATTAAGGGAAAAGCGTGTATCTCAAAGATGGTAGCGGTTTAAACAAAATTTAAGTAAGAATTTTAGCCTATTTAACTTTATAAAATTAACGTCATTTTTATTTTGCAGCAATTATTAGAATTTTCTTATTTAAATCAAAAAAGCACCGCACTTCCGGATGAAGATCCGGACGCGTGCGGCGCCTGTTAATCATATTAAAGCATTACTTATTACGGAATGGAACGGCGTTTTCCTTGGTAATCTTAGTTACCCCGTGCATGTATGGTACTAAGACATTTGGAATCGTTACAGAACCATCTTCGTTTTGGTAGTTTTCCAGGATGGCGGCAACGGTCCGGCCAACAGCCAAACCAGAACCGTTCAGGGTGTGAACGTATTGCAGGTTACCGTTTTCGTCCCGGTATTGGGTGTGCATCCGCCGAGCTTGGAAGTCGGTACAGTTAGAACAACTCGATACTTCACGGTACTTGTTCTGAGCAGGCATCCACAGTTCGATATCGTGGGTCATCGCTGCCGTGAAACTCATATCACCAGTAGTTAAGGTGATAACGTGGTATGGAATATTCAACTTCTTCAAGATGTTTTCACCGTTAGCGGTCATCTTTTCAAGTTCATCCCATGAATCTTCGGCCTTGGTGTACTTAACCATTTCAACCTTGTTGAATTGGTGCATCCGAATCAGGCCACGGGTGTCACGGCCAGCGGCCCCGGCTTCAGAACGGAAGCAAGGCGATAAAGCAGTGACGTATACTGGTAGCTCTTCAGTTGGGATGACTTCACCACGCAGGTAGTTGGTCAAGGGCACTTCGGCAGTTGGAATCAAGGTCATATCTTCCCCGTTAACCCGGTAAACAGAGTCACGGAACTTTGGATATTGACCAGTTCCGTACATCGATGCAGCGTTCACGATGTATGGTGGCAAAACTTCGGTGTAGCCGTCCTTCATGTGTTCGTCCAGCATGAAATTGTAAACAGCCCGTTCCAGTTGGGCACCTAAACCAAGGTAGTAAACAAACCGTGCACCAGATACCTTGTGGGCCCGGTCAAAGTCCAGAATCCCCAGGTTAGTCCCAATGTCCCAGTGGTGCTTTGGTTCGAAGTCAAATTTACGGATGGTTCCGACCTTCCGTAATTCAGTCGCCCCTTCTTCCGTCAGGCTAACTGGCACGTCATCATGAGGGATGTTAGGAATTCCAGCCAGCAAGTCGTGCAGCTTCTCGTCATTGGCGTCGACCTTCTTGTCGAGTTCCTTGATATCGGCACCCAGCTTACGCGTTTGGGCAATTGCTTCGTCAGCATTTTCACCCTTCTTCTTGGCTTCACCGATCTTTTCGGAGGCTTCGTTCCGTTGGGCCTTCAGGGCTTCGGTCTTTTGCAGAAGGTCACGCCTCTTCTTATCAAGGTCAAGGACTTCATCAATTTCTTCCGGCTTAACGCCACGGGTGCCTAATTTCTTCTTGTAGAAATCTGGGTCTTGACGCATCTTCTTAATATCTAACATAATTCTACCTCCGAATATAAAAGAGCCATTCCATCCTCAAATATTTTGGGACGAAATGGCTATAGTTCCGCGGTACCACCCAAGTTTGACCTCAATAGTCACCCTCATGATGGATAACGGCCACCAGCCGTGCGGCATTACCCGCCCACAAATTTAACTGCACCGGAGTTTCGGTTAACTGCTCGCACCACCCGCAGCTTCTCTGGTAACCTACTTAAAATGCATTTCGTGTTTGATATTGATTATTATATTATTATATTTTTTCTTATTTGGCAAGGATTTCTTTAAATGTTTTATGAGAAAAATTTATCTCACCTTTAAGAAACGTAATAGCGGCGCTGTTTCCAGCGCCGCTATTTTTTTAAATATTGACGTTTACGATATGCTCGTCATTATGGATAAAAACAGCTCCCCGGTTACCCGGTTGTTCTTCCCAGCCGGCAACTGGTTCCTCGTTGAAGAAGAGCCGTTTAGCCTCCACTTCCCCCAGTACGGACCGGTCTGTAAAGACCGTCACACTATTCAGGTCCGTTTCCAAGGGATAACCAGTCCGCGGGTCCAGCAAGTGGTGGTAACGCTTGCCATTTTTCACCAAGAAGCGTTCATAAATTCCCGAGGTAACCGCCGAGCATGCGGACTGGCGAACCGTCTCCATGTTCTGCCCCCGCTTTAGTTGGGGGTCTTGAACACCAATGATCCACTGGCCATCCGGACGACGGGGCGATTTTCCCACAAAGAGGAGGTTGCCGCCTAGGTCAATGATTCCTGCCGGCACCCCGGCGCTTTGCCAGTAGTCACGCAGACGGTCCGCAATGTAACCCTTGGCGATCCCGCCTAAGTCGAGTTCCATCCCCGACTGTTCCAGGTATACCGTCCGGTTCTCATCGTCGAGTAGGACCTGGTAAGGGTCAATCAACCGCAGACGGTCCTTAATCGCGGCATCACTGGGCACATTGGCCCCGCTAAAACCAATCTTCCACAGCTTGACGAGGGGCCCAATCAAGGCGTTAAAGCCAAAGTTCTCCCGGCTGTAGTGAACTGCTAATTTGATGAGGTCGTAGGTCGACTGTGAAACCAACTTCGGTGTCTTACCGGCAGCCTGGTTGACCGACATGACCTCAGAAACCGGCCGGTTAACCGTCAAGCGGTCCTCGTAGCCGTCAATTAGTTTCATCGACTTACTAAGGATTGGGAAATACTGGTCACCGTAAACCGTTAAGACAATCTTGGTACCAAGAGCATGGTGGACCATACTATGCCGTTGGGCCATTAACTCGCTTGCCATCGTGCATTCCTAGTTTTCGGAAGCACCAGTCGTGGCGTCCGCACTTTCGTCGTCAGCGTCAACACTACCGCTTTCTGAAGCTGCAGAAGTGGCGTCACTATCGTCGGCTTGGACTGGTGCCGTTTTCTCTACTGAAGCATTGTCGGCATCGTCATTACCCGTTTCGGATGCCCCGGTTGAAGCGTCAACCGTCTCACTAGCAGCTTCGTTAGTATCGTCGTGCTTAGAAGCACCAGTCGTGGCGTCTGGCTTGTTGTCCCAGGCACCGTTTTCGAAGAGGTTAAGGATGTATTCAACACTTCCCGTGAACTCAATGGTTCCCAGGTAGTGGCCGTCAATGTCACGCAGGGCATAGTATTGGATTAGTGAACGGTGGCCGTTCATCCACAGTGGACGGGTAACGACGTCCTTCTCACCGTCACGGAAGCTGTTGATAATCTTGGTGACAATCGGTACAGCCTTCGGTGGGTGGCACTCAGTAATTGGTTCATTTAAGGAAGCCACGCTCCGGACGTGTTCCCGGTTTGGCTTGTCCGAGTACCAGGCAAAGCGGTCAGAACTATCAACCAAGTCAATCTCAAATGGAATTGTACTGAAAATTTGTTGAACTTCTTTTAATGATAGGCGACCCGTTGGGAAATTAATATAGGCATCGCTAATCTTTGGGCGTTTGATTGGCATCTGAACTTCCTCCTCATCGATGTTTTTGAATACCTGAATATACTGAATAAAGTTAGTAAAGCACTTTTCTAGGTTGTCGCGCATGTCTTCATTGATCAGACGGCCATCTTTAGAAAATACGCGGCTAGCCCCACCAATTAATACTTCGTTGCCGGGTAATAAGTTAGCATCACAGTCCGGTGAAATCAGGATTTGCCGCATCTGGACTTGGGAGCGGGCAGATGCTTGACGACCATAAGAAACCCCCACGACCATGACTGGCTTGTGCTTTAGTACTTCAGTATGATAAGAAAGCCATTCCGTGGCACTCTTCAGTGCGGCCGGAATCCCGTGGTCATATTCTGGTGTTGAGAACACGACCCCGTCAGCGGCCTTAACCTTTTGCTTTAACTTCCAGACCTCGGTCTGTTCTTCCAGCGGAACGTCCACACTAAAGGCGGGGAGCTTGCTAATTTCGTAAATTTCGATGTCGGCCATCTGCTTAAAGTGCTTCTTCATAAACTTGAGTAAGATCCGGTTGTATGAGAAGTTTGCGTTGGTCCCGACTAAAGCTAAAATCTTCATTAGTCCTTTGCCGCCTCCTTTTTGGCAACCATCCCGTTGATTGCCTCTGCGTATGGCTTAAACTCGCTGATGCACTTGTTAAGGAAACTGACTGTCCCCTCATCAGTGATATTGCCATCTTCATCAATCATGTCAGCAACGTTACTCATAAAGAACTCTTCACCTTGGAAGACATGGGCATTGACCCCGGGGGAGATCAAGATGTCCCGCAATTGAACTTGGGAACGGGAAGAACCTTGCTCATGGGTCGACGCACCGATGATCATTACCGGCTTATTTTCTAGTGGGTGGAGTTCGTATGACAGCCATTCAACCATGCTCTTCAAAGCAGAGGTGATTGAGTGGTTATATTCTGGGCTGGCAATAATTACCGCATCGGCCGCGGCAACCCGGCGGTCAATGTCAGCAACTACTTTCGGCGTCTTTCCTTTGTAGTTTTCGTTAAAGAGGGGAACCTTGCGAATGTCAATCACATCGACATCATCAGTATCGCGAAGGCCTTTCGCAATAAACTCTAACAGCATTCGGTTATATGAATGGTTCGCGTTGGATCCTGCAATTGCAGCAATCTTCAAGACATGTCACTTCCTTATAATAATTTATGCAACATTTCACATTGCCATTTTACTATATTTTGGTAAAGAGCGACACCAATCGGCAATAATTATTAGTTACTATTTAAATTATTAGATGATTTTTTCCTCAATTGTCAAGTTAAGTGCAACACTAATGGCCTATTCTTATAATTGGT
>NZ_AZGM01000041.1 GCF_001435935.1 Limosilactobacillus panis DSM 6035 | reverse complement strand
TTTTAGCTGATTTTCCAAGGACATTTTGTGGCTTCTTGGAAGACATTAATGCAAAGTTGATCGGTAAGAATGTATTGGCGTCACTCCAACCCAAAGTTAAAGCCCGGTATCCCTTAATATATAACTGTTTGTCATGGTCAAAGACTCGCGCTAGTAATTCGGTTTGGGTGGCGTACTCACGGGAAAAGAGTGTATCGTCAATGATCAATGCTAACCGCCGCCGGCGGTCAATAAACGGTCGTAAATGCTTGATTAAATGACTCCCAACTTGACAAATCAAGCGTTGCCAATTGATCCGGCCATCGTTCAAATTATTTCTGACGGTGCGACTGGTAAAGTTAGGTGTTTCATGGGCTCGATAAAGCGAGCGTCCCAGGAACTTTGTCGTGAGCAGCCATTCAATGACCTTCATCAAGCTGATTTCTGAATTCCGGCGATAATTCACCAACTTGGTGAGTTTAGATAGACCAATGAGGGAAGTAAATTGATGAACAATATTGTGAAGCTCGTTTTCTGTATTTTTTTGTCTTATAATATTCATGACGTAAGTCTCCTTTGTATCTTGGTTTTGGTCGACTAAAGTATACAACGCAGGAGAGCTTGCGTTTATTTTTTTGCCAAAAAAGCC
>NZ_AZGM01000040.1 GCF_001435935.1 Limosilactobacillus panis DSM 6035 | reverse complement strand
GTTTACTTGGCGGCGATTCTGATTCGCCTGAAATAAAGTTTTCAGACGGACCCTAATGAAACGTGCAATGTTGATTGGCCCCATCGGTTGTGGTAAGACCACGCTAATGCAACGACTTAAGAATGAAAAAATTCAGTATGACAAGACCCAGACACTGGAGTTTTCGGCTAATTTTATCGATACTCCCGGTGAGTACATGGAGCACCACAATATGATGCGCTACCTGCGGACAACGTCAACTGACGCCGACATTGTGGTCCTCTTGCAGAGTGCGACTGACCGCCGCCTCATCTACCCGGCCGGCTTCTGTTCTGCCTTTCCTAAGCCAACTTTAGGTCTGGTGACCAAGATAGATAAGGCCACGGCTGATGATATTGAGTACTCCCGCAAATTACTGCTCACCGCGGGCGTCAAGAAAGTCATCCCCATCTCATCAATGACGGGGCAAAACATTGACCAAGTACGAGAAGCACTAAAGAACGACTAGTGGATGTCGGAAAAGGTCGCCCGTCCTTACACAAGTAGGAAATAATAAAGACCGGTGAAGGCGGTTGTCCTTCATCGGTCTTTTAGTTCTCCGAATATTATACAGTAATCGCGGAAAAAAAGCGTGCTCCTAGTGTCTAGCGCCGCGAAGCAAGTCCATTGATTACGGCGCTGGCTCATTCAGTGGCAGCGAATGCCCTATACTAGCCAAAGACGCACTCTGATGCTTTTCCCAGCTTCATTTGAATCTTAACTAAATCGTAGTAGCCATTGGTTTAAAAGAAACCGTGGCAACCAGCCCAAGTCCCTTAGCGTATCGCGTTAAAGTACTAAAACTAGGGATTGAGGACATGTTTTCAATTTTCGCTAGTTGTGGTTGGCTCATTCCAATACGGTTGGCAAGCTCAACCTGCGAGATTCCTTTCTTGACCCTTTGAGCGTGCAAGTAAGCAAGACTCTCAATAGCAGTCATTTCATCCGACTTAATTGAAGTAAGATTACTCTTCATATCGTTCCACGTTGCCATCATCATTTCCCCTTTCTTTCCAACCAATCATCTAACCGATCTAATGCTTCTTCAATTTCACGTGGGTCTGTTTTATTCTGCTTCTTCTTATAGTGACTAAGAATCACAAATCGATTTTGATTCCAACTTGCGTAGAAGAACCTTTCTGGCATGGGTCTTAGTTCCATCAATGGATGACGATATCCCTTCAGGAATTTAGCTTGGGGTTCATGCATTTGATTCCCCAACTGGGATAACAGCTCTAGTTGGTACACCAACTTTGTCAAAACCTGATGATCTTGTTTTTGGTTACTTTTGTCAAGGTGCTCTATATACTCTCCAACATCTGAGTAACCGGTTTTATCTTCATAAAAGTCAATTTGATACATAAATATAATCCTTGAATTATAATCTATTTGCTATACTTTTATCATATAGCAAATAGATTATAATTACAATCAAAATCACCTTACACAGTCACTTACTGGCGCTAATTACTCTTTTCATCCTACCAATCGACAAAGAACCTAAGAAAAAGGCCCACGTCCGAAGACATGAGCTCACTCAACACCCTACTTGGCATCTAGTCCCTTAATGAAGTCATTCAGGGCGTTATCTAATTCCGTCATTACATCGTGGTTAATCAACCGGTCGTTGGCGTCAAAGTCCTGTTGAACATTGCCAATCGTAATGAACGCGTTCATCACGTCCATCCCCATGTAGCGCAGCATCTGCTGGATATGGGCATTGGCGTTCGCCCCACCACGGCTCCCCGACGAGTCCGTCACCAGCAAGACCGGCTTGTGATAAATGTGGGGACGCGGTGAAGGTACCGAGACAACGTCAATCGCATTCTTTAACCCACCCGGGATTGAGAAATTGTATTCCTGGGTGACGATAAGGAGCGCATCCATCTTATCGATTACCTTCCGGAAAACCTGCCACTCTAACGGCGGCTTCTTTTCTAGGTCCGGGTTATACAGCGGCAAAATGTCATAATTGACCTGGACGAATTTGACCGCCGGTGACCGCGTCATTAAATGATTAGCAATTTTTTGACTATAAGAATGTTTACTAAGGCTCCCGACCAGGACGCCAATATTTACCATCCTATCACTTCCTTACTCACAGTAGAGCGGCAATGTGCTCCAGCACCCGGCTATTAAAAATAATATAGAGGCCGGCGCAAAAATATATAATTCTTGTACAATAACTGCCGTACTTTTCCAAAACAAAGGTCAATGGTCGCAGGTTTGATATCAACTTTATCAGGTAGATGGAAATGACCGAGCTCACTAAAAACACGACCGTGATGAGCAGGATTGCTGACATATGCAGGGGCCCCGCCCAGGGAATATAAATTGCCAGATTATCGCCACCGAGGCTCAGGCAAAGTAAAAATATTTTAAGGATACCGTTCTTGGTCTCCTGGACCTCCTGATCATCTGAACGGAAGGCGAGGTACAAGAGGACAAAGCCCATCAGGCCCGTAATCCAGTCGGGGAAGATGGTCGTGATGGTCTTGCCGAGCACCACCCCAATTATCCATAGAACCGTTTCCGCCAAGATAAAGCCAACCATTGGCGTGAGGATGCGGTAACGACGAATGACAAACAGCAAGGCGATGAAGGTATCAATATTAATGCCCACATAGACCATAATGATTGCTAACATGCTCATTAACCGCACCATCCCCTGTCCTGAGAAATATTAATCACTTAAGCAATTGCTGCGTAAAGCTTTAACCAGCCCGTCGTTTACGTTTAGCTGCTTTTTAGCGTACGAATCAAAGTCACCGTATAAGTACTTAATTGCCGCCATAGCGAAGTCATAATAAAGTGGGCGAACCGTTGAAATGTCGAAAATTGATTTTAGGTATTCGGGAGCAACACTAACCTGGCGGGCCTCACTCATTCGCTGGTTAACCCGCACGGCCGACAATTCATTTGTCAGTAAGTAATCCTGGCGAATTGCCCTTGGCGTGACCCCCAGAAGGTGGAGGACGATCATTGCCGCAATTCCGGTACGGTCCTTACCCGTGGAGCAGTGAAACAGGATACCGCCATTAGGCAGGGCGGTGGCTAGGGCCGTTAGGAAGCGGTGGTAGGACTGCTGGGCTTCCGGTGAGGCCACCAGTCGGAGGTAAAGGCGGAGCATGTGTTCAAAGCCGGCCTGGGGATTGTTCACGGGGCCTTTGAAGACCCGTTTTCGCACGACCGCATCCCCCATTCTTTCCTGGAGGATGGGTGCCCGGATGGCCTTCATCGTGGGTAGGAGGCGGTCCGGATACTGGTGAACTTCTGCGGTGGTCCGCAGGTCAATAATCGTCCGTACACCGTAATCATAAAGGGCTCGCTGGTCCTTATAAGTAAGGTCCGACAGGTAACCACTCCGGATAAGTTGATGTTTCTTTACCATTGTCCCGTCGACAGTTGGGTAGCCACCAAGGTCACGAATATTGACGCCGTTAGCAATGTTAAGTTCTTTACTCATAATTATCCCTAATTTCTGTGAAAAATAAGGCTGGAAAATTGTAATTCTCCAGCCCCATTTTTAATTTCAATCACTTTTTCGGTAACACGTTAAGGCACCCTAAGATTAGTAGGAGGCTTCGCACATGATTGAAACACTATGTCCTTGTTATTTCAGGAATGTCGAATCCCAGTAAGTCATGCAACTTAGTGATGACATTCTTTAGAGCTGATTCGACTTCTGCAACCTCTCCAACGATTACTACTGAGCCGCTGAACCGATCTATAAACCCAAGAGTAACGCTGCTCGACTTCGTAGCAATATCGCCAGCAATGATTGACGCCTCGCTTGGCGTAATGGTCAAAATTCCTAACGCATTCTTTGGCGTTTGAATCCCCAGCTTCTCGTAAATGTCGGGAGTAGGATTGGCGACAATATGTGCCAACGTTACCTGTTTACCAGGAACATATTCCTGGATTGTACGCTCAATATTACGACTCATGAATATCCATCCCCATTACAGTATAGTATTAGCGAATAACAGCTTCATATACTTTCTTCAAATCTTCATCAGTTGGGTCAACTGGGTTTGTTGGGAATGTTGCATCCTTCTTAGCGTTAGCAACAACTGTGTCAGCAGCTGCATAAGCGTCCTTAGGGTCAACACCAAAGTCCTTCAAGGTCATTGGGCAATCCATTTGACGAGCCATTTGACGAATCTTACCAATCATCCGTTGAACGGCCAACTTGTCACCGACACTTGGTGCAGCAATTCCTGCCTTCTTAGCAGCAACAGCGACCTTGTGCATTGCTGTCTTCGAATTGGAAGTGTTGTAAGCAACAACATATGGGAGAAGCATCGTGTTAGCCAAGCCATGAGGAACATGGAAGTTAGCACCGATTTGGTGAGCAATTGAGTGGCAAATCCCTAAGCCGGCGTTGTTAAAGGCAGTCCCGGCAATATTTGATGCTTCGTGGACGATCTTCCGTGCCTTGGTGTTGTCACCGTGTTGGTAACATTCTACCAAGCAGTGGGTAATAACATCAATTGCTTCTTCGGCTAAGGCGTCAGAGAACAGCGTTGCGTTAGTGGCAACCAATGCTTCCAGGGCATGGGTCAAAACGTCCATACCAGAGAATGCAGTAACGCTCTTTGGTGCCGTCATGACTAATTCTGGGTCCAGAAGAGCAATATCTGGAGTTAAGTAGTCTTCCAAAATTGGAATCTTCCGCTTTGCCTCAGTATCAGAAACAACGGCTGTGTTAGTAACTTCAGAACCAGTACCACTAGTTGTTGGAACAGCAATAAAGCACTTGATGTCTAACTTACCGATCTTCTCACCAAAGAACCGGATAGCCTTAGCAGTATCGATGGCGGAACCACCACCAATAGCAACCATAATTGTTGGCCGTAACTTCAGGAATTGTTGGATCCCTTCCATGATGTTGGTCAGCGGTGGATCTGGCTTAACGTCAGAGAATTCTTCACACTTGTTAGAAGGATCAATTTCGTCTTCAATCTTCTTTAGTGTTGGTGTACCTGGCAGAAAGGCATCACATACCATCAAAATACTTTCATTTTTAAATTCATTAAGCTTATCTAAGCTATCAGTACCCGAGTAAATCCGGGTTGGCATACTATATTTTTCCATAAGTTGCCTCCAAAATTAATTCAGCGATAAAGAGAATTTACGTTTGCTTTACTGTTACTTAGTTTCCTTAAGGAATGCAGCAACAGCGGCTTCACAAATGGCTTCGTCTTCTTCAACAAGACCACCGCTAACGCCAATTGAACCAATCATCTTGCCATCAATAACCAACGGAATCCCGCCAGCAAATGATGCCAGACGACCATCGAGCATGGTTTCCATTTGATACAGACCTGCACCTGGTTGGATATCGGGGCTAATATCCTTAGTTGGTTCCTTCATTGCTAAGGCCGACCATGCTTTCTTTGGAGCAAGCGTACAACTTACTAAGTTAGCATTTGGCATGTGGTAGCTCATTTGAAGAACTTGATTATTCTTCATGATGGCAATTGTTACACCAACGCCAATTTCATTGGCCTTGTCAACAGCTGCATCAATCACACGTTCCATCTTGTGACGATCAAACATTGCATAAAGTGAGCTTTCCTTAATTGTTCCAGATACGTTTGTTGAAGAACTGCTCTTACTTTGAGTTTCACTCATAATGTTACGAATAACTTTTTTAAGTTGATCTTCATCCATTGTTTAACGCACATCCTTTGAAGCCTGATAAAGTTGATAAATCTTGAGTACTTTATCAGTTAATTTATTTACATAATCCTCATAGTCTTCTTCACGAGCTATGACATAAAGAAAGTCAGATAAGCGGTTAATATAGCGTTCCAATTCTGGACGGAAACTTACTGTCCGTGACAGTTTTACAAAGTTCCGTTCAGCACGACGGCATACCGTCCGACAAATATGAAGCTGTGCCCCAGCAACACTAGCTCCCGGCAAAATGAAGCTGTGTACTTTAGGCAGTTTGGCTAAATACTCATCTATAACATGCTCTAATTGGTGAGTATCATTATCGGTAATCAGCTTGCTGTGTTTGGCAAAGGTCTCAACATTTTCTGTCGCAATCTCACCTTGCAAGAAGAACATCTTATATTCTATGGTTTGCAAAAGTTTCTTATTTTCTGGATTTTGGCAAAACTTATCTGCCAAACTAATATTGGCATTTAGTTCATCAAACGTCCCGTAAGTATCAACACGCAACGAGTCCTTTTCGACCCTTGCACCATCAAACAAGCTTGTCTTACCTTTGTCACCACCTTTTGTGTAAATAGCCATTACGATTCCTCCATTTTCTATTTATCAAAACGATCAATTATTCCGACAATTGCACAATCAGTGACGTCTTCTGGACTCTTATTAGCCCCTTTATCGGCGCGTCGAGCACCAGCACCTCTAACGACTAATACATATTCACCAATTCCGGAATTGACATAGTCAGCAGCCACTTCCTCATGACGAATATTCTTCCTGTCGGAATCAACTGGTTGCACAATCATCAACTTTTTTCCAATTAATGATGGATCTTTTTGTGTGGAAACAACGCTTCCCACTACTTTAGCCATATACAATCTTCTTCAGTCCTAACTTTAACTGTAATATTTTTATACCGACAAATATCCTTTGCTTCATCAGTAAGAAATTGTTTGTAGTACTTAACAAGAATTGAATTGTCTGGAAAAGCCGCAATTTCGCCTCTTGAAATGATTCGGCCACGACTTGCAATCAATGGTGACTTGTCACCAACAACAAATATGATTGGCCAGTCTAGAACCATCATTCTTGGGATAAAGCTAACCATCTGTTTATCAATCTTAATAAAGAAACGCACACCGTATTTAATCCCCTGTAGAATCCAAGCTACCCAAGGATTATCATTTTTCATTGAGTACAAATCAGCGATAAAGCTAATTGAAGTATCCTCAAGAATGACTTTCTCGTGATTAATAAAGGTTTGCTCATCGGGTGGGTTTATCTGCTGGTCAAAAGTGACGGTTGTTTCACTGTTCTGCCGTTCTTTCAACCGTTGTATAACCTCTTCTATTAGGTCATCCATCAACACACCCCCTAGAGTTTCTTTACAAGATTGGGAGTGGGAAGAAGCTATCACATATGATTTCATCTTCCCACCCCCGCATAGTAGGCAAGTATTCCGAATGTTAGCTTACTGGTGTTCAGAACCCTGCCAGCCAATGCACCTGTGATAATTCACTTAGAATTATTCAGCGTCGTCGTTAACCTTTGGCAAAATCTTTTCAACTTCATCGTGTGGACGTGGGATTACGTAAGATGATACAACTTCACCAACGTTTTCAGCTGCTTGAACACCAGCGTCAACGGCAGCCTTAACGGCACCAACATCACCACGGATCATAACAGTTACCAATCCACTACCAATCTTTTCTTGTCCAGTCATTTGAACGTTAGCAGCCTTTACCATTTGATCGGCAGCTTCGATTGATGCAACTAAGCCCCGAGTTTCGATCATTCCTAATGCGTTATTCATAATAAATTCCTCCTATTTTTTTAATTCCTTGTAGTGAATGCACTTCTTGTGTGGCTCGCCAAGTTTTCTTGGACACTTAGGATCACCACAAAGATTACAAGTTGCTTTTTGACTATCCTGATTCTTATCACTGCCATCGTCAGCATCAGCAGAGTCCTTAGTTGATGTCTCCGTTGCTGACTCAGAAGGCGTTGAATCTGTTACTGGCTTTTCCGCTTCTTCTACCGGAGTGGTAGGTGAAGCAGGCTTTGCTTCCTTCACAGGTTCTTCCTTAATTGGCGGTTCCTTAGCACTGTCCTTTTTCTTTAGGAACAGGGCAATGTCGGTATTCCCTAACCTGTCAGTTCCCTTTGCTGGACTACCAAGAACCGTTGATGTGACATAGACCTTAGGCATTGTTTCCTTAATCGTTTCAACTGCAACTGACACAGCAGAAATATCACCAGAAACCTTTACGGTAACCCAGTCAATGCCCATGTTCTGGTGGATGCCTTCTAGCTTAACATTCGCTGTCTTGAGCATCCGGTCGGCAGCAACAAGCGCACCAGATAATCCATCACATTCTACAAATCCTAAAGATTGCATCATATAAAATCACCTGTTCATCTTGTTCCTTTGCCTTTATACGTAATTCCCTTAAATGGAATTCCCTTGACGAGACGGGCAGCATTTGAACCCAGATCACGTAACTGTTGACGATCAGTAATCACTTCATCAAACAATGGCTGGTCTTCCTTAAGGTTCTTATAGTGAACGATAAAACGATTGCCATCATTGGCAATTCCTACTGACAGCCGTGAACTCAAGGCCGATTGGTAAGCCCGCTGAACAACATCGGCAACATCAATTTCACGCGTTGCCGATGGAATCTGTTCTTCTTCGATTCCGTTAAAGAGCGGCTTCATATCGGAAGTAACACTGGCACCTGGTTGTAGGCCGAAAATAATTGCCGGACGATCAGTTGCATCAGTTCTCATGCTGCTTCCTTCTTTCCTCTCCATACCGTAGTACTAATCCAGTAGCAACAGCGTTCCGTGGACCTTCGACACCTCGAACGTTTCCTCGACCAGCAACAAGGTTATAGTGAGCAAGTTCATCCGTAACCAGTTGTGGAATTTCAAAGTCAAGGGCGGAACCACCAACGATAACAACATATGGGATATCCCGGATATTACCAGTTGGACTAACAATCCGTAAGGCCCGAATAGCATTTGTTACAAAGACACGTTTCTTAGCGGATTGTCGAATCATCTTAACCTTTTCAATGCTTGGATTTCCTGGAATTGGTTCGTATCCTTCCGGCTTAATAACAACAACTCGGGCAAATAGTCCTGAATCCAGTGGCTTATCAAAGAATTGAACTGAGCCATCCTCATGACGAATCTGGAACAGGTTCTCAACCTTTGCTAGTGGATAACGTTTAATGTCTTCAGCTAGGTATGGATCTTCAAGCCCTAACTCGGAGTTGATAATCATTGTTACCATGTCACCGGCACCAGCCAGGTGAATAGCAACCGTCTTGTTCTCCTTATTAATAATTGAAGCATCGGTCGAACCAGCACCGAGGTCAAGGATAGCAATTGGCTTTGTGGTCCCTGGAGTAGTCAGCGCCCCACGGATGGCAGATTCAACTTCTGCCCCACCAATTTCAACCTTTGTGTGGAATTCCTGTTCGATTAACTTGGCAATCATTTCCATTTGTAGGTGGTCTGACTTAACCATTGCCGCAATCCCAACCGCTGATTCGTTTGAGAATTCACCAGCAAGTCCACCCCGGACCTTAACAGGTACTTGGGTGTCAACCGCCAGCAAATCTTGAATTGCAATATCCTTGTTTTGCTTGCCAGTTAAGTCGGCCATTGTCTGACGGACTTTCTCAAGCATTCCGCCAACATTAGTACCCGACTCACCAGTGATATCCTGAATCGACCGGAAATCGGAAACAGTATCCATAATTTTGTCGGATCCGGCAGCAACATCAACGTCTTCATGCTCACCATTCGTGCCAGTGATGTTAATCTTACCTGCAGGAATTACCCGCGCTTTAACATCCCCAGCTGGGGTCTTAATAACCACTGCGGAACGGTTACCAATCAATGCCCGTGAAATAGGCACGATATTCTTCGTTTCCTCTGGCGTCAAGCTGAACAGCGTTGCAATACCATAAGGGTTAGACAGTTGTGAAATTACTTGTCCAGGCCCGGCAACCTCAACCGCTGCCAGCATGTTAAGAGGAACCTTGTCAATCATGGCAACTTCATCGACAATTGGAATCATCTTATTTAACCGATTATCAATTAAAACACCATCATCGTTTTGCAAGATTGCCGCTGTAATCTTATAACCAGCTGCAACGTAAGCATTAATTAACTTAGCAGCATCTTCAAAGTCGACCTGCTTTGGAACAACCACAATGTATGGCTTGCTCTTATCAGTCTTATTAGCTAGCTCAAGAAGGGGGACGGTGTACCCTGCTCCAGTTCCGCGTCCACCAGGCGTATCAGGATTATGGCCAATCATCGTTGATTCCGTAACGATAGTTTCCGTAATGGTTTCCATCGCCACGTCACCAATAACTGGTGTTGCTTCGTTAATTCGGATTAAATCAATGTCATCGATTGAAAGATTAGACTTTTTCAATACTTGATTAATTGAATTCCGAATGCCGACAAGGTTCTGTTTAGTTCCTTTAATACCAGTAGTGGCCGCTATTCCAGAATTAATAACATTCACGTCACCATTGTCAGCAACATCGGCTAAGGCAACTTCCGTTGAAGAATTTCCAATATCAACACCAATAACTTTTTCCGTTGCCATAACTAAAACTCCCTACTCTATTTCAATACTAGTTGTCGCCCTTAAGCTTCTTCCGGCTTTCGTAGTACTTAGCGGCTTCTTCAAACCAAGCAGCACAGATTGGAGCGTTGTACTTGTTACGGAGTTCATCAGCAATATCAAGAAGATCTTGTTTGCTGGAACGGTATGGCCGTAAAGCATTGTACATTTGCAGTAACCGAGCATCTGGAACCTTAGTTAATTCAGCAGCCCGTTGGAAGTTCTTTTGAATAGCAGGACGACCAGCTGAAGCAGCAATTTCACCTTGCATCTTCAATGCCTCAGGGGTAATCCGCATTTCGTCACCCTTGATTTGGTCATTCTTAATACTATTTAGATTAATGTCGTCAAGGTTCTTGCCTGTTGGTGTTTTTACCAGGTTACGGTGCTTGCCATAAAGTGGGTAATCATTTCTGCCCATGTTATCCGGAACAGAAGTGGCCCCTGTCTTTGAACTAGCAGCACTGGTGGATTGCTCTCCAAGTTGCTGAGTTATCTTTTTAACTAAATCGTCAATTTCGCTCATTGTTCTGCCTCCCGTTAAAATGTTACCTTAATTTCTTCTTCAGGCTTACCAACAACTACTTGGTGGGTTTCCCGAATGTGCATAATGGCAGCAATTGCTTGGTAGTGAGCACGTGCTAAGGCATCGTTAACTGCTGGAACTGGTTCAGGAGTCTCGCCCTTAGCGTACATTGCCGCATTCTTACCAATTGCCCGGAATGTTTCTGGAGTCAAAACTGGAGCTTGTGGGAACAATTCCAAGTTACTCAGTGGGTCTTCATCCTTTTGGTGAATGATTGCCGTACCCTTGGATTGGATACCGACAGCAATTCCTGATCCAGATAGATGATCACCTTGGACAGCCATGAAACCAACATCTGAAGTCCGGTAGACTTTAACAACCCGTGCCTTAAGCCCTTCTTCTTCAATTCCGGCAATTACCTGACGAAGAACTTCCCTGTGGGGAACACCAGTCATCGTTTTATCAAGAACAGTTGCAAATGCTGGCCCAACAGCAATTACAACTTCATCCTTCGAGTAACCTGGCTTAGCCTCACCTACTGGTTGGAACCAGTCAACTTTCTTTTCAGGGACTGCTTTACTGTTAGCTTGTTGCTTAGTGGCAGTTGCTGTAGAACTATTTTTACCAAAATCAATTGGTGTATCGACATTCTTTGTTTGTGCTAGAACTTCTTGTACTATCTGTCGTACTAAGTTCTCATCAATATCAGCCATAAAAATACCTCCCACTTATTTCATTACAGTTTTAGATGTTCAGGATCAAGGGCCCATGGAAGAGCCTTAATCTTCTTCCATTCATCTTTATCTTCATATAGACGATAACCTGTACCTGGTCCTTGATAAGTGTTTGGATTGTTGACAGCTGAGTTAACGTTCCACTTGCTATCAAAGATTGATGAAGTTTGAAGGTAGTCACCGCAAACCTTTTGCTTTTGAAGGTCAAGGGTAGCTTGAGCAACTTCAGGATAACCATTATCAGCTAATGCCTTGATAAGGTCAATCGCAGTAATGCCACGGTCCATCATGTTTTGAGCAGCCTTCATATCTGCAACCATGTCACGCTTTGGCATATCATCATGAGTATTTGCATAGGTAGCAGCTTCAACTTCTTCATCAGTAATCTTAGGAAGGCCAAGGGCATCAAAGACAGCTTGAAGAGCCTTAGCAGCCTTGTTCCGGATCTTAATAACATCTTCTTCACTTACTGGGTGAATACCATAGTTTTGACCAAGGTCACGTTCCATGACGTACATATCATCATAGTCATTGACATCGGTGTTTGATCCGGCAAAGGTGTTATCATAGTTATCTTCGGCAGCGTATCCAGAACAAATGTAGTCAGTACCACCGATGAATTGACCCATAAACCGTTCAGTCCGCCGCATGTCTGATGCTGAGAATGTCTGGTCACAACCAGAAGCACATTCGATATCGCACATCATGCAAAGAAGGTTTTCACCAAGGACTTCACGTAAACCATTAGGAACGGCACCCGGCATCGAAATACAACTTACAGCACCGTTTTGCAGGCCTTGAACACCGGAACCCTTGGTAAGTAAGATACAACGAGCTTCAAGGTAAAGCATTGACTTACCTTCTGGGTAACCCATCAAGACTTCTGAACCGGCACCTGAAGTAAACCGCATCTTCAAACCACGTGATGCATAGCATGATGCCAAGAATCCTTTAGACCATGGAGTATCGTCACCATCGGTAAATACACGGTCAGTACCATAAACAGAAATGGTTTCGGCATAAGCAGTGAACCCACGCATTCCTAGTTGAAGTTCAGTAGCTTCTTCGACTGAACATTGGGTAAGAACACCTGGACGTCCAGTTTGTGAACCAACCAGAATCGAAATGGCGTTGAACGGTGCGTAACGAGCAACCGCAGTAGTAGTTTCTTGCTCTGGGAAGCCACGAAGAGCAGCTTCGGCAGCATCAGCAGCAATTTCTACTGGGTTATCAACAGTGTTGGTAACGTGACACTGGTTTGCTGGCTTGTACCGTGGACGCATCTTCTTAACACCCATAATCATTTCACCGAAGTCAAGCTTACTGATAACTTCTTCGGCTTTAGCTGGGGTTAAAGCAGAAGTGTACTTCAAGACTTCATCCCGTGATACGTTCGGATCAACAAGCATCCGTGCAATCTTGGTTGAATCAGTTGCCATAACCTTTTCAACGTTGTCAATATTGATGGCGTACTTTGCAATGTATAAGTCAATCAAATCAAAGTCTTCACGCTTCTTGCCATCCATTTCAGTGATGACACCATTTTCAACTTTGATACTTGGCTTAGGGTCATTAGGACCCATCATTGCAACAAATCCTTCATCTGGCCATTCATCAACGAATGTATCTTTATGAATCGGCCGCTTTTTCAATGCTTCAAATCGTTTTTGACGTTTCATAAAGTAGTTCCTCCTCTTAGAACTTACTACTTAATATAAGATGGGAAATCATTCTTCGGTTCGCTACTTGCGAGTTCGCCTAATAGCTTCAAACCAATTTCACGACCAGCCATTACCGCTTGACGAACGGCACCCGAGTCACCAGTAATGGTTAAACTACCTTCGTTTGAGAAGCTAGTACCATGACTTGGTGTACTGAATGCAATTGGCTCAACGCCAGCTGTCTTCAAAGCTTTATCAGCCATTACAAGACCAATTCCCGATGGGCATCCACAAATCAAACCAAATGCTTTGCCCTCAACAGCACCTAAACCAACACGGGCACAGTTAGAAGCACGTGCGGTGAACTGCAATTCAAGGTGGCCAGCAGGTGAGTTGTAAACATCGCCCATTGTCCGGTGAATGTTATCAAGCGCAACTTGAACCGCTTGACGAGCATCAGCAGGGTCGTCCCCACCAACAATAATCAAAGAACCATGGCCACCGCCACCCTTAGTATCACGTGGCCATTCAACGTCAATGGTGTCCATATTAGTTGCCTTGACACCTTCATCCATCGCCATGATTTGTGGACCGGCACCTGTCCGGTCACTAATAATTCCAAGTGTCTTGTACTGCTTATTAACGTGCAGCTTGTCTAATAATGCTTGGTCAACACTTGGGATAACTAACCCAATCGTGTCTCCCGCTTTGCTAGCACCGACAAACTCTGGAACAGTACTAGTAGAATTCAGAAAGTCATTCATATAAAATTGCCTCCTGACTATAAACAACTATCTAATATCAGGCCCCAACTCTGGGGTTTTCAACTATTCCTTGTGTGGCAAAATCTTTTCGATGTCTGCTTGCGGACGAGGAATTACATAGCTTGAATGTACTTCACCAATATTTTCAGCAGCTTGTACACCAGCTTCGACGGCAGCTTTAACGGCACCAACATCCCCACGTACCATAACTGTAACTAATCCGCGACCAATCTTTTCTTGACCAACTAAAGTAACATTAGCAGCCTTTACCATTGAATCGGCAGCTTCGATTGAAGCAACTAATCCCTTGGTTTCAATCAGTCCAAGTGCTTCTTGATCCATAAGAAAGCCTCCTAGCATAAAATCTAATAAGCGAAAGCGCTTACCACTTGATACATGTTCATTCTATAACATATTGGTTGTCCTATATTGTTGTCCCTAAACAACTAAATAGTGCAAAATAACAAAATAGAGCTAAAAATTATTCAATTAATCATAATTTTGTAATAAAATAGCGATATAGGATGTTATATTTTTTATCATGATAGGGGTTATAAATAATGCAAGAGGCTACTTTTTTACCAAAGGACACCAATACCATTCAAAAGTTAATCATTACATTTTCAACCTTAACGAACGTTGAATTATTTTTTTATTCAACAACTGAAACTTGAAAGCAAGAAAACTAGCCGGAGCTGCGTCAGCTTCGGCTTTTCTCAGCCTAAATTAGACTTTT
>NZ_AZGM01000006.1 GCF_001435935.1 Limosilactobacillus panis DSM 6035 | reverse complement strand
AAAAAAGCCAATAACCACACGCCTTTGGCGTGATTATTAGCTTTCAAGTTTCAGTTGCACACAAAAAAATGGGCACAAAGCCCATTAAATCAGTGTATACAGTCTTTTTCCGCTGCAAGATCATGCACACAGCTTTTCTGTGTGCACAGCCGTGTGCATTACATTCTTAAATAAACAAAAACAATCCTTGATATACCTTTGCAAAACGTTGATATATCAAGGATTGATAAACTTTGTAAGTTTTATTTATGCTGACTAGATGGACAGAGTGATGCTGCCCTCGGCCTTACAGCCACATGGGGTCATTTTGCATGGCGCCAATTGGTGTGTTTCGTAAACACACGGAAATTCTCTATCTAGTTATTTGCAGTCACTGCTAATTCAAGCATTGATTGATTTAGGTCCTTATCAGGATGTACATAAGTACGCATAAACATCTGCAGGCTGTGTCCTAGTCGACTAGCTGCCCATGGGTAACTCATGTTAGGAGTATTCCCTAATTTAGTTGCAACGGTATGACGACATGTATACATAGTTACTGCTAATGATCCATTATTAACTTCAACCTTTTTAGCAGTGCGTTTAAGCATATCATTCATTGTTCGTTGTGCTATTGGCAATCCCTCAGAACACCTAACAAAATCTGTCAAGTTAAGAAGAACTAAGTTGTTATCATTTACTAATTTCTTCCTATTTAGTATTGATTCCTGTTTCTGGTGATAATCTTTCAACACATCCAACAGTTCCGAAGATATAGACAATGTCTTCCGACTCTCACCATGCATTCGCGCTTTAAGATGGCCATTGAATTTCTTTGACCGTTCACACCACGAATCGTCAATAGATAAGACGGTAAAACCACCTTCTTTTGTAAACTCATCCCAGCGCAATGCTTGAATCTCTTGCGGACGCATTCCAGTATCTAACGCAATTAAAATTGCTAATCGACTACCCCAATAGATAAATGGCGTATTTTTTAACTCAGCAAACAAAGTTGTTCGAATTGCATTGACCTCATCACTAGTAAACACATACTTTTTATCTGGAATAGTCATATCACCTTTCCGAAAGAATTGTGATAAAGCTGATTCAGGTACCGGATTAACTGTCAATCCATATTGACGCATCTTATTAAAGAATGATCGAATATTTTGCAATTGACGGTCAATTGTCGTATGCTTTGCCACTCGTGTTTTATGCTTCTTAACGTAATCATGAGCAAAAGAATTAACATCAGCTTCACGAACATCTTTAATCTTTTGACGACCAAAGAATTTCTTAATTAGCTTAGCAGTATACTGCCAATCATAATACGTTGAATCTTCCCAGCGATCATTATCGTGACATTCATCAACGTACTTTTGAAATGCTTCTGACAATGGTTGATCAAGCATTTGATTTTCGATTTTGACTTCATCATGAAACTTTGCCCATAACTTTGTTTCTAGGTTAACAGCTTCACTACGGGTAGTACCATTTGTAATAACACTTGGAATCTTTATCGTTTTACCAGTTGTCCTATCAACGGGTTGAATCCGCACACGATAATGCCCTTTTTTCTTGCCACTTTTGATTAATGTTATTGCCATTTTAATTACCTCTTAATAAAAAAGAGGTCACATAGGCCCCCTTTATTGTAACACAACACATTGCTAATTCATTAGCCACTGCTTGACTTCATCGACCTTGTAATACTTACGACAGCCAGGGGCTAACTGATGAACCGGACATGATTGCCCATGTTGATTTTTCTTCTTCAGCATTTTGAATAATGTTGTGTTACCAATTCCAAGAGCTTTGGCAAGTTGTCGAGCATTCTTAAATTCAGTTCCAAACATTATGACAAGCTCCTTTCATCTAATTTGAATCCGTGCCATAATGTTTATGACAACGGTTTTGGCGAATTGTTGTTGAAGGCTTTGTATTACTTTGGCGAGTTGCAAAGCCTTTTTTGCATCCATAAATATCACACCAATTATCATATTGATGCACCAGATGAGAATCGTATGGTTGACCATTCATTGGGCCATTCACTTCCATGATGTAACCAACACGAAGTTTTTCACTATCTGGTACTGGATAACGTTCTTTCATCAGCGGCTTGATAATCGAAACCTTTGTCGGATTACGTAAATCTTCTTGAAGTTTATGTGCCCAAGGAGAGACAATTCGAGCATTGAACTGAATTGTTTCTCCCTTTGCTAATTGCCCTAACTGAGCTAGTTGCTTACCATAATTCAACTCAGCACCGATAGCCACAAACTTAAATTTATCATCGGGATCTAAGCAATAAACATTCTCCAAAGTAACTACTGGCTTATATAGTTCTTCATCAATTGATGCGGCATACTCATCGTTCACTTTAAAACCCTCAATATCAGCTTTAAAAGTGTAACGGTGATTATACCTCATAAAAGAAAGATACATAGTTATCAACTCCTTAGTCATCAAAAAGATTCAATTCATCCAAGTCATCAGGATCATAATAAGCTTCATCTGGCATGCATTCACTCACTGGAGCTTTGGATAATACGCGAACAATCTTTTTCTCTTTCATTGATAGCTGAAAGTACTCATCATACAACCGATCGCTAATATTATACTTACACTTCATTTTTTCAATATCTGTTTGTGTCATAACAACATTAGGAAGACCTTTCCAGCGTTCTGCGTACTCCCCAATACACTTAACCGCTTGGAGATATGCGTCTGGATCAACGTCAGCCCAACTCATATCGAAAAGATCTGAAGGCGGCATTTTAGGAGATAAAATCGTACAAACACCATCTAGAATTTTTGGTGCTGCAGCTTCAATAAACTTTTCCATTGGTAAAAACTTTAATAACTTCTTATCCATTTTTTGTTTCCTCCATTCATTTAACAAACATCGCACTATGCAATCGAGAGACAATACTTCTTAGTCATTAATAATTAGGTGGTGAAACACCAGAAGATAGCATTAGCATTCCTTTTGTCAGTGCATTAATTAACTTTCGTTCCTGTAAACATTCCACATCCATAAAACAATTACCTCTTTCCTATTCATCTAACAATTCCATTCCTTCGCGTAACCCATCAAGCCAAATGTAGGACAAGGCTTCTAGCCGATCATCAGCCTTCAGGTGGTAAAAAGCATCATATTCTTGCTTTGAGATGTGGTACTCTGCACAAGTTTCTTCAATCATCTTTTTGTCGACATATTTTGTCGGCTTACCATCCCATAATTCACCATAGTATCCGTACTTGCGGATAGCTTCTGCCCGATACTTAAACATCACGTCGAGTACGTTTGCCTTAGGGCCTTCCTTATCTAAACGTTCCATGGCGTAACCAATATAAACCTTGTCTGCTAAGGTAACGATTGCTTGAGCTAAGTTAAGATTTGATTTCATAATTTGATTTCTCCTTCATTAGTTATGTTCTTTCAATAATTCATCAGGTGTAATTTGCCATGGAATTCCGACCACTACATCGTTTTGAAGTTCTGCTAACACTTTCACGCGGGCTTCACCAGTTAAGTGATAAAGAGCATCATACTCTTTTTTTGAAACTCCACATTTATTAAGAATTTGACTGATTTTATTGGTATCAATGTATTCATTAGGTTTTCCATCCCATAACTCACCATAAGTACCAAACTTTCGATTAAACTCATATTTAAATAGAAACTCGGCACTTGGTAAGCCAATATTCTTAATCAATTTTGATACAAATTCTCGTTCAAAGCTTTCCTTAATTGTCTTAATAATTAGTTGATTTACATTAGATAATTGACTATTCATAATTTAATTCTCCTTAAATTAGATTGACTTCATGCAACAAAATGTAATTTGGAAGAACCTTGATATGTTTCTTTTGAATACGCCGTATAGTTGCCCGAAACGATTGAAGCTGAGGAATGTCACGCTCTTCAGGACCACGCAGATAGGGCCATCCTTCTTCAATAAACTTTTGTTCGATTATTTGGTATGACTTTTGAACTTCTAAGTTATTTCTTGCAACATAGAACACCCAATTTCGATATACTTCAGTGCCGCGATGATAATAAGAATTACCGTGACGGTCTTTCTTAACAACTTTCCAAAACTTCGTCGGTCGATACCCCTTTTGAAGTTCATTAAATGCTCTTGCAAAGAACGGCGCATAACTTGATAGGTACCAAACACCATACTTGAGTAAGTCACGACCTGTTTGCCAGATACGATTAAACTCATCCTCTGAGTCAAAAGGTCTTGTTTCCCAGAAAACGTACTTCCCATTGTGATGATACTTGGTTGGCACTTGGGCCATATCATAAGCAAAGAATAAATCGGTTGGCTGATCCCAAGATGTTTGCAGATGTTGAAATTTTTTCTCGTGACGCATCGCTGTGATTCCAGTAATCTGATGATTAACTACATTGATAGTAGGGCGATTGAGATCAAGATAATTCTCAAAGACTTCCTGAGGTGTGATCTTGGTTAATCCCACCATCGCTTTCAAGCTATTATCACGACTAAATGTCAACCGCGTTCGTAAATTAGCAGTTTCATCAGTTGTTCCGTCTTTCCTTTTCACATACTTACCGTCAAAAAATTGGTGTACCATGTCGTGATACCAACGATTTTCTTTTAGAGTAATCTGGTCCATTACATTCATGATGTCGTCAATATCAAGTGGCTTTTTAGTCCAAGTAAGGCAACCATCTGTAACGTTATTTAGGAAGATGGTACTGGAATCAACAAGCCAAATTGCCCGTTGCAAAGTAATTATGTGTAAACGAGTAATGGCCGTAAATTGCATAGCTTTTAGTGGATTAGTAATCCTTGAAAACGGTACATAATATGGACGGCCGTTATTGTAATCAGGACTAGTCTTTTCTTTAATGCCTTCAGCGGTTACGCCATAGCACTGGTTGACCACGTTTTTGTTCATTTGATCCTCGGGACTTCCGTGAGTATATTGCTCTCGGCGTTTCTGGAAGATGTCTTGAATATGACCTTCACGACTGACGCCATTCAATGTTCCAGGTTGAATCTTTGCTTGTTTCACAAAGGTAATTCGATGAGTGAAGACCTTTGCGCCACAAACCCAAGCGGTGTAAGCGTCTGTATAGGATAAGTAAACTTCTTGGATCTTCCGAAAATATCGAGGACCGTCATCAACATTTTTCGGGGTAATTACGAATCCTTTGTAGTTTTTCGGATATTCAATATCAAAGATCCCCACGCCGACTGTATAAGGTCCGTTCATTTTTCCGGTGGCTTTAACAATTCGTGAAAACTGGTTAGCAGCCAAGTTGTGAAACTCCCTGAACTTAACGGCACCCAAACCTGGCGCAATATCTGGAATTAGGTGACCAGCTTCCGAATAAGCTGAACTCAAATCCCAATCACGTTTCTCACCGTCCGCCGGAAGCACGCCAGTCCACTGAACCAAGTTATAGCCGCCGCTATACGCTTTAACGGCATCATCAAACATCCGATTTAGAGGAGCATCAACCTTATTAGTCATGTCGTGAACTAAATGCTTATGACTACTATCATTACTAATATCTGTTCGCGGGAAAGCATAACCCTTGCGGATCTTGTCAAAGTCAAGATGATCCGTTAACCATTCCCTCAAATGCTCTGGCGTTGGCTCCGCTAACAATTCATCAAAGTGATAGTTACGTTCAACCTTACCTTTAACGTTTGTTATTTTGGGTTTACATATGGTCATTAAGAAACTTTCAAAATCTTCATCATTATCACTTCGCTGGTTAAGTTGTGATAGAAGTTTGATAACCTCATCAACAATCCAATCAGCTGGCTGTTCATTTTCACAACCAATAATCGTTCCAACAATACTACCAAGCGAAGGTTTCAGTTGTAGAGGCTTAAAATCTCCGAACCCGTCCTTGGTTAAAGTCTGCTGAAAGTTAAGAATAAAAGTTCCATATAAAGCAGTCACAACCACATCTTCAAGAGCATAATCAACAAACTCACTCCGACGATTCTGCCAGAGTTTAGTCATATGTGACTTATAAAATCCTTTGGTGTGTCCGTCCTGAGCATCCCATTTTTCAGTATCGATCTTCGGAACTCCAATCAACTTGCCAAGTCCAGCTAGGTTCAACTTACCAGGTGCAAGCTTAGTCATATCCCGTATGACTAAATGGTCGTTTTTCGTTAATTTGACGATATTTCGATTTTTATCCCGAACGAGCAGCTTTAGTGGTTGACTAGTGAAGACGGTATTACTGTGAATAGCAACGATCTTACTGGCTTTGTCTTTCTTACGCGCATTTTCAGTCAGAATTTTTTCATAGTCTTTGAAAACACTAAGATCGACACCGCCCCAGAAAGTCCAAAACTCTAAGGTGAACTTACGTAACTTCTTCACTTCATCGTAGCTGCCAATATGTCGCAAATACTTCTTCAACAACTTCATTACATCGCTAAAACGGAAAACATCATCAGTGCTATCCCGCTTGATAAAATACAAGGTGGGTGACCGATTACAATAGTTAAAACTTAACTGGATTGAAATAATATCTTCTAGCCGCCGTTGGTTAACTTCAATTAGTTCGCCACCAATTGGAATTTGGTTTCGTGTGTTTGATTGGTATTCAGTGTCAAAACCAATGATTACCTTTCCAGGATCTTCGCCCGGTAATTGCCACTGACTAAATAGCTTTTGTTGAACAAACATAGTTTCAACTCTCCTTTCTAAACGCAAAACAGGCCGTTTGATAGTAATGAGATAAACTCTCACTATTATCAAACGACCTGTTAAAGTCATTTGTTTATTTATAGTCGTCGGATTTTGATGAATGCAGGCTTTTTACCGCCTAATTCTAAGCGTATCCTCGCTTAGACAAGCATTTTTATCATACGTCAGGACTTATTGCTTTTAAGGATTGAACGTCCAATCTCAATCCGCTCACACTACCACGGCATCCTCACGGGTTGCAGGGTTCGTGACACCCTGCTTCTGATACTTTTAGTGGTTAGAGATACAATTGGCTTAGGTAAAATTTCGACCGAGAGCATCAATTCTCGACTACTTAGCCTGTGCTGGTTTGGAACTGATAATAACGACTTTTATATTCATTTCCATACGGATTTGTTCCGTATGACATTATTATAAGCGATATTACGTTTTAGTCAATCTTTTTATTAAAAATATTTTTAAATAAATATCGCAATATGGCATATATACAGCATAATGCTGTATAAAAGCATCAGAATTATAACAAAAAGCACTCTCTATTCTCAATGAATTTATTGAAAGTTCTTTGTGACGATTTCTTCTATAACATCTTCTGCTGGAGTGTATTCGCTACTTGCTAATTTTACTAGTTTTTTCCAGACATCATGTTCAAACTGAAGTGTGACCGATACCAGCTCATCACCTTCAGAAACTTCACCAAAGACTTCCTCATACTCATCAGCGTCTAGCTTGTTTTCTGCCCAACGTTTAGCTGCCTCAATTGTAAGAGGCTTAATGTCTTCACCAGATGTCCAACTCTGCATATAGGATACTGCATATTCTGAAAGTGGACCACCACTACCATATAAGAACAGTTGTCCATTCTTCTTACGATATAAGGTTTCAGTTTCATTAGAAAAATCAGATGAAGAAAGACCGTTACTCCATTCAGCAAGCTCTTTAGCAGTTTCAGTGTTGTATAGGATTCCATTAATAATTTTTTTCATGGAAATGCCTCCTTAAATATTTAAGAATTTCGATTGTTTTTAGCAACCCGTGTTCGTTTTTTTCGAACACAAGTCAAAAAAGGGCAGCTTTGCTGCCCGATTTTAAGTCTGGAAAGCAATTTTGCTTTGAAAGTAAAACAACAAAAAAGGCGAACCAAAAAGGTTCACCTAAAAATCGTAATTCAGTTCCAACATCAATCCAAAAAGAGCGACTTTGTCGCTCTTTATTTACATCCTCAAATTATTTTTGCTATGAAGGTTACAAATACCAACTAATCCCAATAAAAAACTTCTTACAACATAATTCCATTAAGGGGTACTCTGTACCCCACCGTCAAAGTAAAAGTAAGAATATGGTAAATAGTGTAACCGTCATAATCAGTACTAATTTCAATCAACACAGTTACTACACAAGGTTCAACCAAGGAATGCTCTGCATTCCAACGTCTTGGTTACGAACCATATCCTCATAAACGGCTGAAATCAACTAAGTTACTATGTTTTATCCTCTATATGTATTGTTTTCCAATTTTACAATTCTGTCAAGCCGTTAAAAAAATCTTATATAAATTTTATGATTTAACTAACACAGCGTGATAATATCACGCTTGTGAAGCCTTCGATTACAAGAATTGGAGGTCTCAAATATGACATATAATTACTTACAAGAAGAAACTAAGGACATAATCGACTACATTAAAAATGAACTAACCTTTACAAATCGCTTAAATTTACTAGCATCAGGAAAACAACAAGCCACTGAAGAATTAAATGAAAAATTATTTAATGTGGATTCCGTTACTGGCAATGGAAGTGGTTCTTACACCTTTAACACGCTACAAGCTGAAAGAAATCTCGTTGGTAACTGGGAAATTTTAAGAACCGCTATTGACGAGCTGGATCCAAGTTTCGACGCTATCCACAAAGGAGCTGAGGCATGCGACGTCCTAGTACGTATCTACTTACTCCCAACAGCAATCGATGATGCAATTACAAAACTATGGAAAAAAGATGAAAACAGCTAACTTATAACTAATATCTCGCTATTAAAAGTCCGTTATTTTAACGGGCCTTTTTTTCAAATATTTATAGTGAATAATGTATATAGTATTATTCAAAATATCTAGTTATTATCAAAAAGCATCAGATACTTAAAGTAATAAGTACCTGGTGCCTTTCATTTACCTATTCATAGCGTTTATTGCAGCTTTAAGGATTTTACTGGCGTTCTCATCATGTTCTTCTTGACCCCGATCGACTAATTTATCTAGCCCATCTTCAATCTTCCTTGTAAAATGACCATCTTGATAAGAATACATCAACTCATCACTACCGCCTTTTCCAGCATAAACATTGACCTTCCAATGCTTAACAAAACTATCAGATGAACTAATAGCATAGCACATTGGCTGAATTGTACTATCAGTTACAGACATTTTACCATAGGTCCCATAATTATCATCTTCACCAGTTAACCGTGACCATGTGGAAACATGACTTTCGTAATAATCTTCAATATTCTCATTAATTCGATCCATTATATCCTCGCCTGGATATAACATAATGGTCTTATCCTTTGCATCGACCTTGATAGTAAAAGACTTACTTAAACTATTCAAGGCAGCTTTACCTTTAGCATTGTAAATTTTATTAACCGCAGCTATTGCCCGATGTTCTTGATAGCTCCGGTATATATGTGGGACAAGCAGTAATAGGAGAACTACTACAACAATAGCAGCCACATTGTAACGTGTTTTATTCTGATTATATTTTTCTTTAAATGACATTGTTTACCTCACAGAAAAAGGCCCGTCAATGGGCAGGCCTTTATTTTATATTCATTCAATTAATTTTTTAATTCGATAATTATTTCAAATTATTACCGGAGTCCTTTATCGGTGTTACTTTTACATGACCGTTAATTTCCTCACGTCGCATTACTAATTTTCCATTTAAGTCAAACGCAAATGAAACGCTATCTTTGTGGTTTTCTGAATTAAGGAATGTAAAAATATCACCTTTAACACTGGCATTCATTGCAGTTTCGTTGAACTTTTGCCAAGGACCCATGCTAAGTACAACCGGTGCGGAATTGAGATTAGTAACCAATTCTAAAGTTTCTTTTCTTATACGCTGTTGAAGTTCACCTCGTGTTAACTGCTTATTTAGTTTATGTTTACTCATTGACGCGCCCTCTTATATTGAATAGATAGATTAATCCTTACGACGTACACTGACTAAGCCAAACATACTCAACATAGTAGCTACCCCAAGACCAATTAGTCCAGCTTCGTTGTGGTCACCCGTTTGAGGTAACTTACCATTGTTGAGGTCACTGCGCTTAAGCGGGGTGTTTTCACTTGAAATAGCGTTAGAAGCTTTGGTTAGCTGGGTGGCAGTGGTCGTCTTAACAATTTGACCGTTAATGACTTGGTATTCAGGCATGATTTGACCATTAGCATTAACAACTTGACCGTTAATAACGTGAGTACCAGCTGGCAGACCTGGAACGTTGGTAATGTCAGTTTGGGTTTGGTGAAGAGCTGGGTTATACTTAACGGTCAATTCAACTTGTTTGGTGATGGTCGAACCATCTGGGAAGGTGATTAGAACATTTTCTGTATAGTCACCAGCGTGTTGTGCGTCGGTGTTGGCCTTGGTTGGATCTGCCCAGCTGATCTTGGTGCCTTCTGGTAAGACGTCACCAGGCATGGCAGCTAAGTTCATGAACATATTAGTGATTGCACTGTTTTCACGGTGTGGTGCAAATTGATTATCAAGCTTTAAGGTTGGCAGTTGATCACCTTCATTGATTGTGAAGTGATCTTGGGCGAGTTTGACTTGTAATCCGTATTGTTGAGCGTCACTGATTAAGTGGGCAACAGCGTCATCATAAGCATTCTTCTTGGCTTGGAAGTTAGCTTTAGCCTTGTCGAGTTGGTCATGAGCCAACTTGGCGTTAGTCTTAGCTGTGTCAAGCTTAGTTTGGGCACTGTTAAGAACATCTTTAGCTTGCTTGAGCTGATCAGTCTTTTGGCTGAGCAAGTCGTCAGCAGCCTTGGCATTGTCCTGCGCTTGCTTGAGTAATGTCTGTGCGTTTTGTAAGTCGTTAAGCTTTTGTACTAGCTTTTGCGTTGCCGCTTCTTTATTCTTGAGATCAGTCTGAGCTTGCTTGAGCGCTGATTGAGCTTGTGCAAGCTTGTCTTGATTAGTCTTAACAGCTTGGTTAGCATCATCAAGCTTCTTTTGGTCTTGAGCTAACTTGGCTTTAGCGTTTTGTAAGGCTTGTTGCTTTTCAGCCTGACTCTTATTTGCATCTTGAGCTGCCTGTTGTGCTTGTGCAAGCTTTTGGCTGGCAGTTTGAACGTCAGCTTGAGCCTTTTGATAAGCACTTTGAGCACTCTTCAGGCTCTGTTCAGCCGTAGCGAGCTTGTCTTGGGCACCCTTTTCAGCTTCTTGAGCCTTGGTTAAGGCCGCCTTAGCAGTAGCCAAGTTTTGTGCAGCATTATCATGAGCTGATTTAGCATTATTTAATGCAGTCTTAGCCTGATCAAGAGCAGTCTGAGCTTGGTTAACCTTGGCTTGAAGAGCTGAGGTGTTAGTGGTGTTTTGATTGAGACCGTAGTTTGTTCCGGCACCAACATTTCCGCTGGTTAATACGATCATACTTGCACCTTTGGTAGTGCCACTTGGGTTAGCAAGTCCTAAGCCAATGTAGGTTTGGCTTTGACTGTTATCAATTTGCGTTGTTCCAAGGACTAGTCCAGTATTTTGTTGTGGATTGAAGGCAACACCGTTATTGCCATCGTTAATGCTCCATGAATGTTGATTATTAAGGGCACCGTTAACAAGTCCTTTGGCATTACCATCACCGGTTAGCAATAATGAGAAGATGTAACCTTTAATATCAGCTAAGCGTAAGCCGTGCTTTGGTGCAGTTGAACTTGCGAGTTCGAGACTGTATGGTTGGTTGCCACTTAAGAAATCGTTAGTTCCACGGGTGCTGAATCCATCTTTCCATTCGGTTTCGGTTTCGACATTTCCAGTAAGACCAGAAAAGTCAGCAATGTCACCAAATAATGGTGTGTGCCGTGTCTTTGGATTGTTAATGTACGTATGTGCGTCATCAATTAGTGCGGAATTAGGAATAATTGTTGTGTTGAATCCGAGAGATTGACGGATACTGTTTAGTAGTCCAGCGACAAAATCGTTGAGTTCGACTTTTAGTTGTGGGTTGCTGGTGTACATTTGGTTAATGACATTCGGCATTGATTGGTTGACATAAGCGTTGTTGTCTAAAATTTGTTGGTCCTTGCTGGTTGGATTGTATTGAATTGTCATGCCGTTTAGCATGCGGTTAATGACGCTGTTGTCGTGGTTACCATTCCGGTATTCTTGAGCAGCCGCTTTAGCGTCATTGGTAGCAGTGACGTTAATTCCCCATTGAGCTGGATCAGTGATTGATCCACTAGTGCTTTGGTTTTGAGCTTGCTGAAGGGCAGTTTGTGCATTAGTTAATGCCGTTTGCTTAGCGTTAACGTCGTTTTGTGCTTGGTCTAATGTTGTCTTGGCATTTTGTTCACTTTCAGCCTTGCTGTTAACGTCAGCTTGGGCAGTCTTGACACTGTCTTGTGCTTTGTTAACTTCACTTTGATCTGCTTGAACGTCACCGTTCTTTTGATTGACTTCATCTTGAGCAGTCTTTTCGGCGTTTTGGGCCTTGCTTAGATCAGCTTGAGCTTGGGCAACATCGTTTTGAGCACCTTGTTGGTCCAGGCTGCGCTCAGCCTGTGAAACGGCCTGTTGATCGTTAGCAACTTTTTTTGCGGCTTCTTGAGCCTTGGCCTGGCTTTGGCTGAGATCAGCCTGAGCGCTCTTTACGTCGCCCTGCTTGTCTTGCACTGCATTCCCAGCTGCTTTTTCAGCTGTTTTGGCAGTTTGTACATCAGCTTGAGCTTGACTGATCGCTTCAGGTGTAGCAGCCTGAGCGTTGGTTTGCGCCTGGCTGAGTGCTTGATGAGCACGGTCACTGGCACTTTGTGCGTTGTTGACCGCAGTTTGGGCTTGTTGAACAGCTTGCGTATCGGTGTTGACTTGAGCATTGTTCTGTGCCACTTTTGCATCAGCTTGATCAGCCTTGCTTTGGGCATTATTCATTACATTTTGAGCGTCTTTCATGGCGTTGCCGGCAGCTAGGGCCTTGTCTTGTGCTTGTTCTTGTGCAGTCTTAACGACTTCTGATTGATTGTTAGTCGTTGCTTGACTGTCACTTGCTGAGTTAATGGTATCGGCATGTGCAGTGTTAGTGGCAGCTAGTGCTCCACCAGTAACGGCAGCAGCGGCGGCGGCCAAAGCAACGGCCTTTTTATTTGAATGTAATGTGGTCATGATTTGTAATCTCCTCCTATAGTAGCGTACTAATCTTTACGACGATCATAAGCTAAACCAAACATACCAATTAATGTTGCAATTCCTAAAGCAATTGAGCTCTTAGCGTTACCAGTTTGCGGTAACTTACCGTTATTTAGATCAGAGCGCTTTGCGGTCTTGCTATTTTCAACTCCATTAGCAACTGGCTTTACAGTAACGTTGTTGTCACCGTTTGTTACGACAGTCTGAGCACCATCAGCCTTATTGTCTGCGTTAGGTGCGACAGTAACATTGTTGTCATTGTTTACCGTTGCCTTGTGGTCAGGAGTGGTTAAACCTTGGTTACCACTTGGCTGAGTGGATGGCTGTTGGTCACTAGGCTTTGCGGTCGGCGTGTCAGTGTGCGTACCAGGTTGCTGTTCTTCGTGACTTGGTGTCGTTGAAGGTTCAGTTGATGGCTTGTTGTCATCACCTGGCTTGACGTTGTGACCTGGTTGATCTTTAGGATCACTAGGTGTGGTTGGTTGGTCATGATCAGGGTTAACAGTTGGTGTGTCAGGCTGAGATGGCTTGACTGCTGCCAAGACATGTAAGTTCATCTTAACGGTGGTGGTTGAACCATCTGGGAACGTTACCAGAACGTCTTCGCTGTGGTCACCGACTAAGTTAGCGTCACGGCTGACGTTTTGTGGATGGTTCCACTTTGCCGTCGTTCCAGTAGGAATCGTGTCGAGCTTTGAAGCGGCCATTTGTAAGAAGGCACCCATGACAAGATTTTGAGTTGGGTCCGCAGCCATTGGGTTGGCAATTTGTGGATCAACGAGCTTGTTAATTTCACCGGCGTGAATGGTTTGGTCCTTGATGGCAACAGAGTTACCGTAAACCGCCTGGTCGGTGATGAGTCCATCCTTGGCCTTGGCGAGAGCAGCTTGTGTATCTTGTTCGTGAGCTTGAGCCTTCTTGACGGCGTCTTGAGCGCTCTTCAAGTTTTGTGCGGCAGTCTGTGCGTCGGCTTGAGCCTTCTTTAAAGCGTTTTGCTTGTTGGCAAGCTTAGCTTTGGCGTTGGTTAAGGCCTTATCAGCATCATCCTTCTTGCTTTGGGCAACTTGGAGATCTTCCTTGGTTTGATTGAGCTTAGCTTCGGCATTGCTAGCCGCCTTGTTGTCCTTAGCAATCTTGGCCTTGATAGCGTCAACCTTAGCGTTGGCATCTTTGGCCTTAGCTTGGGCAGTTTGTACGGCGTCTTGAGCGTTCTTAACGTCAGCATTGGCCTTTTCAAGCGCATTATTAGATTGACTCTTCATCGTGTTGGCATTTTGTAAGTTCTTCTTGGCATCGGCAAGGTTAGCTTGTTTTTGAGCTAGTACCGCCTTGGCATTCTTGAGCTTGGCTTGGGCGTCGGCAAGTGACATGCTGGAATTGCTATCGTGAGCTAACTTGTCTTGAGCGGCCTTCAGTTCGTTGGCAGCGTGTTGTGCGTCAGCCTGAGCACTAGCCAAGTCAGCACTTGCTTGACTGGCTTCTTGCTTAGCGGTTTCAAGCTTGGCCTGAGCGTCTTGAAGAGTCTTCTTGGCGTTGGCAAGTTGGGCTGTGCTGTCGTCAGTCTGGGAACTAGTTTCAACGGGAATTTCAGTTGAAGTGTCAGCCTTGTCTTCAACGTTGAAGTGAAGTTGATTGTACTTATCGAACTGAACTGAAGCGTTGTTGGTTCCAGTAACGTTTTCCATGTTGGTGTGCATTCCTAGTAGAACCTTTGCATGTCCTGGATTGCTACCGTCTTGGAATAAGAAGCCAATGACGTCTTTGTATAATTGTTCGTGAAGTTGATCGCGGTTAGTCGCCCAGTTCTTTGGGTATTCGATTGCTTTGGCACCACTTAGTTCGTCACCTGGTGTGTTGTAGACAACAGTGTGAATGCCGCCGGTTAAGGCTTCGTTACCAGCACCACTGTCAGAGATGGCGTGATCATTGTGAAGTCCGAAATGTGGATTGGTATTGTCGAATTGAGTGATTCCTAATGAGTTGATCTTGTATGGGAATACGTTCCAATCGCTAGCGTTGTATGCGTCAGCAACAGCAGTACCGACTTGTAATGATTGGTCAGTCATGTGAAGCTCAGGCATTCCAGCATCCTTCCGAATTGGGTTGATTAATGAAAGGAAGAAGCGAGTGGCGTCAATTTGATCTTCCTTGCTGAGAGTTCCGTCGTTGTTAATGTGAACTGGAATAGCAGCTTGGGTTGGATCATTGATGTAGTGAGCGTTCTTGGCAATTTCGTTGGAAAGCTTGACGTATTGTTGACCTTCTTCGTCAGTAAAGTCCATTACACCGTATTTGGTGCTGTTGAACCGATTTTGAATTGACTTAACAAGATTGATCCATTCGGGACTAACAGTAATGCTTTCCTTAACTGGTTGAGCACTGGCGTCCTTACTTAATTGATCAACCGTCTTTTGAGCATTATTAACGGCAGTTTGTGCGTTACTTTGTGCTTCACTCTTTTCGTCATTAACCTTTTGAGCGCCATTGACCTTTGCGTCGGCCTTGTTCTTGGCGTCAGTCTTAGCTTGTACGTCACTTTGGTCTTGTGCGATTACTTGATCATGATTTTGCGCTGTCTGAACGTCGTTTTCAGCGTTCTTGACGTTGTTTTCGGCTTGACTGACGGCAGATTGATCATTGTTTACCCGATCAGTAGCGTCCTTGACATTTTGAGTAGCTGTGTCGGCATTGGATTGTGCTTGACTTTGCTTGCTAGTAGCATCGGCTAACTTGCTTTGAGCATCCGTGACAGCTCTTTCGGCAGTCTTTGCGTCGGCTTGTGCTTGATTTAAGTCGGCTTGTTCGTCGGCAGAAGTTGTACTTTGCTTTACGGCATTGTCGTAGTCATTTTGAGCTTGCGTTTGGGCGTCTTGTGCGTTTTCAACTTCGGTTTGTGCTTGATTAGCCTTGTTGGTAGCAGCGGTGACGTCATTAGAAGCTTGGTTGACAGCACTTTGTGCGTTATCAACAGTGCCTTGTGCTTCGGTGTTCTTAGCCGTAGCATGAACTAAGTTGTCTTGTGCATTTTGAGTTGCTTGGTGTGCATCGGCATTCGCCTTGTTAGCGTCAGCATAAGCTTGTCGGCTGGCGTCTTGCTGAGTCTTTAAGTCACTAGCTTGTGGATTTTGAGTCTGAGTTTGGGTATCAGCTTGGGTATTAACGGTATCAGCATGAACATTGCCTGTTACTGTCATTGCACCACCGGTAACGGCGGCTGTAGCGAGTGTAGAAAGTGTAAGTTTAGTTTTGAAGGTTATTTTTTTATTGTCTTTTTTGGATTTGGTTGCTTGCATGGTAATGTATCCCCCAATTCATCGTATTTTCTTAACTTATTTATAAACAATTTCATGATACCACAAACTATCCTTATACGTATAGTTAAGATTATACGTATACGCTCTTAAAACGAATATTGAGGTTTCATACGATTAATATAAAAAGGTCGTATGAAAAAATGATTGATATTAAAGCTGTTGGTGCCAACATTGCTGACATCAGGCGTAAGAATAACCTAACCCAAGAACAGCTAGCAGAATTAGCAAGCCTTTCAACCAACTATATTGCCCGTGTTGAGCGTGGCGAAATACAAAACTTTAGTGCCATCAATATGCTGAAGATTGCATCATCTTTAGATGTTAGTATCGACGAACTAGCTTAGGGCGCTCATAAGAAAGAAAATCTCAAGTCCAAACCATATCGTAAAGAATTGAATAGGTTGTTAGATCAGATGGGACATGAAACTAGTGAATTGCTATCACAATCATTCATTAGAACAATTCAATTAATACAGGGACATGATTCAAAACACGAAAAAAGCGGCAAGTAGCATTCAAACTACTTGCCGCTATATTAATTACACAGTTGGATAAGATTGGGGCATTCCCCAATAAGAACGTTTTTTAATCATCCTCACGTTCCGCTTATAATCAGCGATTTCAAGGGTCTACTTTTTACGCAGTTCTTAAATTGTGCGTAAAAATTTGAACTATTCTAATACAACAATTGATGCTAAAATTAAAAAATGCACTAGCTGCCACTAATGCACAAGTCAATATAGGGAGCTGATCTCTTTGGGGACGTTCCTTGTTGCGCTTGGCTGGTGGTGTATTGCAGTACACCAGAACAAGAGCGCTACCGTTAAGCTATCAGCCTAATTGTTGAAGTAATATAATTCTTTAACTACGGTTATATTATAGCATGGTTTAGCGACTTTGACGACCGCTTAGCTTTCGGGCTGAGCGGCCTTTTTGATTGATATGCTATAATTTCAACAGGGCTTTTTGAATGAGCCAGCTACTCAAACAAGATGCCCAAGTGAATATAATCGGATGATACGTCACCCCTCACCAATCCAATTTCACGGAGGTGAGCAATCATGCCGAGAGTTAGGAATGATTGGAGGAATAAGCACGGTCCAGTTGGCTGTGGCTGTTTAGATTTTAGCCCGTGCAAGCTTGCTGTTTGCAAAAGGTTACCAAATAGTAAAAGAGACTAACCGCAAAGGCTAATCTCTTTTCAAACCCAAAAATCATCCAAATTCACGATTGAGAGTAGTGAGGTAGGAGCTCACTGCTCTCTTTTCGTATATTATGATACTAAAAATAATGCTTAAATTCAAATTATAACTCTAAGTCGTTACCTTGATGGGATAACGGCTTTTTAGTTTGAGCTTTTTGTACAGAAACGATTCTTTGTTGCTTTTTCCGCTTAGTTTCAGCTTCCTTCTCCCTCTCTAGTTGTTGCCGATGGAGTTGAATCTGATGGATCCGTTTCCGTTCCCGTTCACTCTGCGTATTAGATAACCGCCAAGCAGGAATTCGTTTATTTGAACGCAATAATGAATCAAGCTGTTCATCATTTGCCATATGGATACTAAATGACATTGTTAACAATCCTCTTTCTATAAAGGTAATAATCAGCGGTTCCACATAAAATAATTAAACTAATTGCCACGAACACTTTCCACCACCCGGGAGTCAATGGAATAACTACTAATAAGCAAACCATTTCAAGACCAAACAGAACCAAAAGCTGCATGAAACTAGATAATATTCCTGTTATTTTATCAATACTCTGTTGACTAGTTTGCGCACTAAGCTTAGCACTCAAGCTCGCCTGCTGAGCATCCTCGCGATCCTGTTTGAATCGCTTATTAACGGTTGATTTAACCACTTCATCAATTGTTTTCCCAGTATCATTTTGGAATTGTTGATATACATCATTAGTAACCTCACTAGTATGATGAGTTATCCCATTCCGTATAGATAAAATAAGATTCCGCAAAGTCGGTACTAAGCGATTGTTTACTGTTTGTGTATAGTGTTCCAGATACTTACCTACTTGGTCTAAATCAGCAGCTTTAGCGACATATTCCTGGGTTTTCTGATCAAGATTTTGTTCACGCAAATTAATGTTAGTTTCAAGGCCATCCATTTTCTGCTCAAGGCTATCAACTCGATCAACTAAACCGTCCGCATAGCCAACAGCTTGAGCATCACTTACTGCTTTGAGTACATTATCGTTCTGGTCCTTCAATTTCTTTTGAACGTCTTGGTTGTTTTGGTCGACTTTCTCGCTTAGGCTTTGTAGCTTGTCGGCTAACTCTCTTAGTTCCCCTGGCTTGACGTTGTTCCTGATTAAGTAGTCGAGTTTTTTGTTCAACTGCTTTTCGCTTTTCTTCATCAATGGCTTCTTTGAGTTGTTGTTCAGCAACTTCGTTAATTCGTCGTTGTTGTCTTGCTCTTGCCCTAGCATCTGCTGCCATGGTTTTGACTTTTTCGAGTCCGTCGTTTTCTCTTCGGTCATAATTTTGTTTCTCCTTTTCGTTTTCTTTCTTCCTATTAAAGTAACGTTCAATCTCACTCTTAGAGAATGATTGGCCTAGACCGCGGGTAGACTTAATTTCTCCGGTTTCTTTATCGATTCTTTGATAAAAGTCCCGCACTTTCATTTCTCTAGTTCCAGTCTTGGTACTGACTATTTGATGATATGTCCACGCCTTACCTTTTTGTCGTTCAGTAACCGTAATGCTATGTTGTTCAAGTTGCTTCAAAAAGTCTGTAATGTTATCAACCTTTGCCTTAATTTGGTTAATTAGCTCTTTCAACTGGTGTTGCCACTCAGATTTAGTCGTCAGATTATGTATGTCTTTACGCTCGGTTTGGTTATGTACTGGGTTGGTCCACTGACGACCAGTAATTCGCTGATAATTGGTTTTCATTTCACGGTCAAAATCTTTGCGGAGTTTGTTGATGTTAAAACGGTTAGTTGCAACTGTTTTTCCATTTGGTTTGATGGTATTCATCACGACATGGGCATGTAGTTTCCCGCCTTCACCGTCACTTTGGATTGCTATTACGGACTGACAATCGGCAAAGTGCTTACGAACATAATGCTGTACAAGTCGTAATGCTTGTTGTGATTGGGCTTTTAAGTCTGATGTGTCAAATTCCGTTGGGTCAAAAGAGATAATAATTGTTTGTGCCTGATAGCATCGTCTTGGATTATGAGCACGTTTTAATACTGTCCTAAATTGCCGTTCAAGGTAGGCACCATTTTGAGTTGCTGAAATTTTACCATCATTGTCATGCAACATTTTGATATTAAAGCCACTAGCAGCCAAAACACGTTTGGTGGTTTTCCGATACGAATGGGCTGGTTCATTGAAAACATACTTCAGACGATTGTAACTAGAATGGCAACTATGTGTTTGCAGGATAGACATGGGTACTTTCGTCCTTTTCTTTGAGTCCAACCTCAACCTTCAAGTCAGCAATTTTCTTTTTGAGAACTGATAGATACCGTGAATCTTCAAAAAGTCGTGATGAAATCCACTTCCACAAGTCTGTGTCCGTTAGGTCCTCATCTTCTTTAGCCACTGTATTCATCACTTTAGCTATTTGGTTAAGATTATTGCCCATTTGCGTTACCGACATCATGATAGCTTCTAGTTGTGATTGAATATCACTAAACTGGTTTTGTAATACAGATAATTGTGATGATGTTTTAGTATCTGTAATACCCATCACAGCTTGTGTTAACGGTAACCGTTCTTCATCAGATAATTTTGTCAGCAAAATTGAAATGTAGTCGGTATTACCCTTCTTCCATTCTTCCTCAGCTTTCTTTAGCATCATCTCATCCTTGATCATCTGGCGAACTGCCTTAGAATTGTTTTCTTCACCCAACAGCTTCTTTACTTTATCAAAATCAGCCATCTCATCTTCGTCTAAACGGCTCTGAATTAACTTATTGCGTAACGGCTTCATAGTGTATTTACCTCCTCATGTTTGCCGTCCCGGCAAAATAAATTTTCAAGCTTCGCGTGCTCGCGACAACGCTTGACTAAATTTATATAATTCGTCGAGTTAGTTCCTGCTTAGCATTAATTGGTCTATACCAATTCATTAATTATATTATATACTAAACAGTAACTAACTTGCAAGCAATTAAAAACGTATGATAACAAAAGTTTGTCATACATTTTATAGCTTGGCGGGGAGCCTGCACGCTCTCCCTGCACCCTATCGTTGTATCGTCTGCTCCATTCAAAACGGTGAGTACCTTGAGATTAACATTCAAGGTCACCTTTTGAGATTCCCCAGCCGATTTACTTATAACTTCACTATAAGTAACAACAGTGACCAAACTGACTGCTCCGTTTGGATTTCAGCATTTCTTTTTGTGGCAACAAACAGAAACAAAAAATGCCCCACTTATCAAATGACGATAAGTAGGACAACAGTCACTTACTTTTCAACAAAAGTAAGCAAAATTAATTTCAAACACACAAAAATATCACGTTAAAACGTTGATATATCAACCTATATGACCTCTTGCATTTTCTCCCAAACACACAGAACACAATCTTTAATTCTGTGTGTTTATTTGTGTGTTTGAAACAGTAATCCAGAACGTTTCAGAACCATTCACTTTACTTTTTAAGTATACAAAAAAGCCCACAGATTAAGCTTTTACGGCTTTTTTTGTAGGCTTCCGAATTCTACTGAATTCTATCTAGTGCTGACTAGAGGGTTCGAACCTCCGACCTCATCATTACTAATGACGTGCTCTGCCAACTGAGCTAAGTCAGCATTTAACCAACGAATAATAGTATAACAGATATTAGCAAAGATGCAAAGGAAATTTTCAAATTGGCAAATTATCACCATTTTGCCATAAAAAAAGGGGCTGTGACATAAGTGAAGTGCAATACAAAAGTTGGACAAAATTAGATAATTAAGCTGCTAGGGCATGAT
>NZ_AZGM01000039.1 GCF_001435935.1 Limosilactobacillus panis DSM 6035 | reverse complement strand
TAACTCCATTAATTATTTGGGACTTATGTCACAGCCCCTAATCTTAGGTTGTTTTTTAGTTCACTAATTACTTTTCCTTAAATTCACCCTCGACGGTGTTATCCCGGTGGGCGGAGCCATGATAATCAGGCATAATGGCGGCCGCAACGAGGTAGATAATCGTCAACGGGAAAAAGCCGGTGCAGGCAATCAGGACGATGGCGATTAAGCGAATGACCGTGGCGTCCATGCCTAGGTAATCGGCAATTCCACCGCAGACACCAAGAAAGACCTTGTTCTTGGATTTCGTTAACTTCTTATGCATGTTGTTTTCCTCCTCTAGGCAAAGTATTCATAACGAATTTGGTAGTGCTGGGGGTAACCAGGACGAAGTGAAATGTCACCGAACTGCAGGTGGTGAGGAGTGTCAGGAAGGGTTTGTCCTTCCATAGCCATTGCAAACCACGATCCTGCCGGGCGGTTGAAGCCGTCCGCATTCGTGCCGTTGGCGGTGTAAACCACCAGGCCGTTCCGGTCAGAGAACATCTTAATTTTCCGCCCAGTAGCGGCATCCATAAGGGTTGCCACTGGCTCATGGGCAAGCCGGTTACTTGGCAAGACAACGAAGACGTCATCAAAGCCGCCCTCAGGAACACCTTGCTCCTGCAATTCTTGGAGAGCGGTCCCCATTACCGTTGGGTGACTGAAGTCAAACGGGGTATTCTTATTAATCAGCTTCCGCCCCGTTGGTAGTTTTTCGTCATCAAGCTCGAGGTGGTAGGTGGAGTTCAGTGTTAAGACGTGCCCCTGGATGGTCTTAGCTTCACCAGAGAGGTTCCAATAGGCATGGGTGGTTGGGTTGAAAAGAGTCTTGGCATCCGTCTTCCCGTCAAAGTCAATAGTGACGCTGTTGTCGTTTTGTAGGGTGTAGGTGACCGTCACGGTCTCGTTGCCCGGTAGTTTATCAGTGTCTGGACCAATCGTTGTTGTAAGGATGACCTGGAGCTTATCCTGGTCCTGCTTGGTGGCAACATCGTAAAACTGCTGGCTGAGGCCGTTTGCCCCACCGTGCAGGGAGTTATTCCCCTCGTTAGCGGGAATCTTGTATTCAACCCCGTCAATATCAAACTGGCCCTTCGCAATCCGTCCACCAAAACGACCGATAATCCGGCCAACGTATAATGGTGCATTGTTAGGATTTACGTAAGCGTCGATGTTGTCAGCGCTGAGCAACAGGTTAACCCGGCCGCCACGGGTGTTGGGAACCATGTATGCCTGCCAGATACCGGCAAAGTTAAGGACGCTAATGCTGACGTTATTATCATTCGTCAGGGTATATTTGATAACATCTTGTCCTTGGTAAGTGCCAAATTTATCATTTTCAATTTTCATAGTGGCCGCCTCCTAGAATCAATTCTGTTTGTTACCTTGATTGTAGCATAGAAAGGTTAGAGAACTGGGCCAATCGTGAAATTATAATTGAAAATGAAGCGAAGTTTTCCCAAATTATCAGGCAGAATTAATGTCTCATTTTGCGAAACTGTTTGAAGCAAAAACATATTATTGTCTTATCATAGAACTATGATTTGCATTTAACTCTGTTGTTCTGTAAAAACACGGTATACACTATAATTTGTCATAATGGTACAAGGAGGCGAGTAAATTGCGGGTCACACGAACAGTACGGGATTTTCAGAACGCATTGTTGACACTTTTGGAGAAAAACTCGTTTGAGCACTTAACAGTTGACCAAATCTGTAACGAAGCACTACTGCACCGGAGTAGTTTTTACCGTTACTTCAGTGATAAGTATGATCTCCTTGAGCAGACGCTGGATGCCCAGATTAGTCAGATTGTGGATTCAGGCGAATCAGAAGAAGATATTATTAAGCAATTCGTTTTATACATTAATGATCACAAGAACCTCATTCGCCACCTGGCATCGAGCAACTCACACAGCTCACTGTATACGGAAATGCTACGTATCTTTAGTCAGGTTATCTTAGATCGTTGCAAACGCGGCCGCACTAACGATGTCGTAATCGAAGCCGTTCAGAAGTCCGATAACCCGGAGATGATGGCGTACGTATTTAGTGGTTCCATCATCGGGGCGTTTTATTGGTGGCAAAAGAACAACTACGACGTGCCAATTGATGAATTTATCAAATTCGCAAAGCAGTCAGTCCTTTCGATGTCTAACAGCACTTTGTAAATCAATAATAATGAGGTGAACATTTCAAAATGGGTGAAATGATCAAAGCGGAATTCCGCAACCTCTTTAAGAACCATATCTTACTGCTCTCGGTTTCGGTAATTTGCCTGTTACCGTTCCTGTACAGTATCTTCTTCTTAAAGTCAGTGTGGGACCCGTATGGTAGTACGCAAGACTTGCCGATTGCGGTGGTCAACAAGGATGTTCCGGTCGAATACCAGGGCCGGAAGATGAATGTTGGTCAGCAAACGATCAAACAACTGCGTCATAACCATCAAATGAAGTGGGAAATTGTTTCCCAAAAGAAGGCACAATACGGGATTAGTCACCGCCAATACTACGCGGTAATCACCATCCCGAAGAACTTTTCTGAAGATGCCACAACCGTAATGGAAAAGCATCCAAAGACGATGAAGCTCCATTACGAAACGAACGGTTCCTTGAACTACATCGGGCAGGTTATGACCCAGATTGGGACGACCAGGCTGAATAGCAAGATCCGCTCCCAGGTCACCAAGGCCTACGTCACCGCGATGTTTAAGGAACTCCACGTTGTCGGTAAGGGGATGACCAAAGCTGCCGATGGTGCCCAGCAACTGAGTACCGGCCTGGTCACCTTAAATGACGGGGTTAACCGTTACGTTGCCGGTGTCTACCAGGTCAACAACGGTGTGCAGCAGTTACGGATGTCCGTTGCACCCCTGGCCAGCGGTGCTCAGCAGTTAGCGAGCGGTAGCCAGACTCTGGCCGCCGGTATCCAGCAATACACTGGTGGGGTTGGTCAACTCGCCAGCGGCTTGGGGCTCCTCCAGGCAAACTCCGGGCAACTCAGTTCCGGGGCTAACCAGTTAGCAGGCGGTTTGAACACCCTGAGTGGGAACTCTGCTGCATTACAGAGTGGTGCCAACCAGCTTGCCGCCGGTAACACGGAATTGAACAACCAAGTCAATAGCCTCCTTCCTCAACTGCAGAGCCAGATGGGAGCAATGTCCGGCGACATCAGTACCAAGGCTCAGGCATTGAACGCTGCCCTGCAGCCAGTTGCCCAGAGTGGTAACCAGTTGAAGGAACTCTCTAGTCAGCTGGGAACGATTAGTGCCGGACTTGAACAGTTGAAGCAGGCAGCTTCGGCCGGAGCAAGTTCAACCACCACGACGACTAACAGTGGCAGCAACAATAGTTCCCAATTGCAGGCCGCTGCTGCAGACCTGAACGGTGTCGAGGCTAAGGACCCGGCCGGCCAGGCAAAGATTGAAGCGGCCAAGGCGGCAATTAGTGCGGCTGCTAGTTCTAGCAACAACAGTACAACCACCCAAAAGAGCACCGATAACGGTCAGTCCGCTAAATTAGTGGGGCAGATTAGTCAACTGCAGGCCGGGGTCAACCGACTTAAGGCGGCGGTTGACCAGTCAGCAAATAGTGCTGGTCAGAACACGGCCAACGTGCAAAAGGCGGCTGCGGACCTTCAAAACAGCCTTTTGAACATGCAAAACGGGACCAGTGCGGCCCTGACAACCGCTTCCGGTCAGTTGACCTCTGCTACCCAACAGCTGGCTAACGGTGCCAACACATTGAACAGCGGTATTGGTCAATATACGAACGGTGTAGCAACTGCGGCGGCTGGTGCCAACACCCTGAGCGGTGGTATCGGTCAATACACGGCTGGGGTTGCCCAGGCCGGGGCCGGTGCTAACCAGCTAGTTGCCAACAGTGGTGCCCTGAACGCCGGGGCCGGTCAATTGGCGAGCGCCCTGGGACAATTGAATGCCCAGGTACCGGCTTTAATCAGTGGGGTTAACCTGCTGGCTTCCGGAACTCAACAGTTGGCTGATAACTCACCAGCCCTGATTAGTGGAATTACCCAGCTGAATAACGGTGCTGGTCGTCTGGCTTCGTCATTAGCGGCGGGTGCTAAGGCAATTAACAACGTTAAGCCAACTAACAAGACAGCGAAGATGTTCGCTGAACCAACGACGGTTAAGCACAAGAACTACAGCTACGTGCCAAACTACGGTCACGCTTTGGCTCCTTATGTTCTATCTGTTGCCCTCTACGTTGGTATCCTGGTATTTAACTTTATTTACCCAATTCGGCGGGTGGCTGTCGACGGCAAGTCGGCTGTTTCCTGGTGGATCAGTAAGGTCGTTGTTGGGGCCGTAGCGGTTACCCTGATGGCCATTATCGAAGATGCCGTTATGCTGGCCGTTGGTTTGACGACGGACCACGTTGCATCGATGTTTGCCACTAGCATCTGCTTCGGGCTAGCGTCGATGGCGATCGTAATGTTCCTGTCAATGACCTTCGATAACCCCGGCCGGTTCGTTGCCATGGTTCTGCTGATGCTGCAACTTGGTGGTTCCGGTGGGACCTTCCCAATGGAAGTTACGATGAAGTTCTACAACGTCATTCACTGGTTCCTACCGATGACCTACTCCATCATGGGACTGCGGCAGTCAATCAGTAGCGGGATTGGTGCCCACTACGCAATGTTCTGCAACCTTGTCTTGCTAGGAATTGCGGTTCTCTTCAACTTGCTCCTGTTAGCGGGGATGCTCGGTATTCACCACCACCTCTTTAACATCAACCCAAAGTTGGACAAGAACCAGAAGTTCCTTGACGAAATGGAAGACGATGGCGGAATCCAATCTAAGTAATGATTTGCAAAAAAGCCCTGTTCGGTCAGCGACTGAACAGGGCTTTTTGTGTGCAAAATCTTAATTTCTTTACGCTAGTTCTTGCTAAATGATATACTGTTTGCATGTTTAAAATTAGCATATGAGGGAGACGATAAGATGACGACAGATAAGAGAAGGGGAATCACCTTGGCCATCGTTGGGGCATCATTTTGGGGAATGTCTGGGGCTGCCGTGCAGTTTCTATTCCAAAACCCAACCATTAACGAATATTGGCTTGTTGGGCTTCGCTTACTGGGCGCCGGGTTTCTGCTGGTCCTATATTCGACTTTTAAGCAACCAGCTGCGGTCAAAAGGCTGTTTAGTAGCTGGTCGCGGGTCCTTTATCTGATTCTGTTCTCCTTTATTGGGATGGGGGCGTCCCAGATGTCGTATTATGTTGCCGTTAAGTATAGTAATGCTCCAACGGCAACGGTGATCCAATACTTAGCCCCCGTCTTCATTATCTTCTATATGGCCGTGCATACCAAAATGCTGCCTCGGCGACTGGACGTGATTTCAATCATTGTGGCCCTTATTGGGACCTTCCTGTTGGCCACGAATGGTCACCCAAGCCATCTCGCCCTGTCCCCGTTGGCATGTATTTGGGGACTGCTGGCGGCAGTCTCGGAAGCAATTAACACGATTATGCCGCGCAAACTTTTCAAAGAGTTCGGAACAATTACCATCGTTGGCTGGTCAATGCTGATTGCTGGCCTGGCCTTTCTGCCACTGTATTGGACAATGCCCGTTCCGTCATTGAACGCAGTTGATATTACGACAATCCTGTTCATCATTATTTTCGGAACGCTTTTTGCCTACACCCTTTACCTTGCTAGTATCAACTACATTGATTCCAGTACAACCGGAATGCTCGGGGCATTTGAGCCCTTGGTTGCCACTCTGCTAGCGGTTTTCTTCCTGGCCACACCGTTCAGTTTGCCCGACTGGATTGGGGGAATCCTAATTGTCCTGGCAACGATTTTGCAGTCGCTTCCGGAAAAATACTTTACCCATATCAAGTAATAACGCGAAAGCTCCCGAAACTCGTAATTACTACGACCTTCAGGAGCTTTTTTTATACCTCGTACTTCGTAAAGCGCTGGGCCTCTTGGGGTGACATTTCCACCGTCAGGAGGGTGCCATCCGTCCGGTACTCGGTATTCAAGATGTTAGTGTGTTCGTTGAGATAGGAAACCAGCTGTCCCTCTGCGAAGGGAAGAAGGAGCTTGACCTGAACGTAATCCTTGAAGAGGTGCTTACGAATAACGTTCACCAGGAGGTCCAGTGATTCCGGCTGCTTAGCCGAGATTACCACCTGGTCATCCCCTTCAAGAACCGGGAACTCAATCTCGGTTTTATCAGCCTTGTTGAAGACGTTAATCATCGGGATGTTTTCAATGCCAATCTGCTTCAGGGTCTGCTCAGTGGTGTGCATCATTTCTTCGTAGTGGGGGTCCGAGTAGTCGATTACCTGGATCAATAGGTCAGCGTTGGCAGCTTCCGCCAAGGTCGAACGGAAGGACTTGACCAGGTTAGTCGGCAGCTTGCTGACAAACCCGACGGTATCACTAAGAAGAAAGTCCTTCTTGCTTGGTAAAGTCAGGCGGCGGACACTGGTGTCCAGGGTGGCGAAGAGCATGTTCTTTTCAAACACCGTCTTGTCTTCAACTGCCCCGTAACGACGGACTAATCCGTTCATGATGGTAGACTTACCGGCGTTGGTGTAGCCGACCAGGGCGGCGGTTGGAATATTACTCTTGGCCCGCTGCTTCCGCTTAGTGGCTTCGGACTTATCAATGTCAGCTAGCTCGTGACGGAGGTGGGAAATCTGGTGTTGGATCGTCCGCCGGTCCATTTCCAGCTTCGTTTCACCGGCCCCCCGGTTAGTAAAGCCGCTCCCGCCACCAGTCTGCTGGTCAAGGCGCTGACTGGCACTGGTTTGCAGCCGGGGCAGGCGGTACTGGAGCTCCGCAATCTGGACCTGCAGTTTGGCCTCCTTGGTCTGGGCCCGGTTAGCAAAGATTTCGAGGATGAGGGCTGTCCGGTCAAGAATCCGGCAGCCAACCTCTTCCTCAAGGTTCCGCAGCTGACTTGGCGAGAGTTCATCGTTGGTAATGATGGTGGTGGCGTCGTTAGTGGCCGCCACCTCCGCAATTTCCGCTACTTTCCCCGTCCCAAAGTAGGTGGCCGGGTTAGGGCGGTCAATTACTTGGTCAACCCGTTGGACGACATCCATGTGGTTGGCCTGGGCCAATTCGGCCAGTTCGGTCATCGAATAGTCGTAGTCTTCCTGCCCCGTGTCGAGGCCGGCAATGATTACTTGTTCATCTTTTTGTATATTGTTATCCATTGAAGAATAGTGTTCCCCCTTAGGATCAATGATTATTCTGGAAGTTCTAGTTGGTCGTAAAAGTCAACGTGTGTCTTGTCCGCCGTTAACGTCAAGCGGGTCAGGCTCCCGTTTCGGACTGAGGACGGGGTCTGGTAGCCGAAGTGTTCGGCGATTGAACGAATGGTCATACCGTGGGAAATTACGATAACGGTTGACCCGTCCGGGAGGGCCCGGAGTCGGTCCATCCCCTTGTTGACCCGGTTCCAAAATTGAACGTGGTCTTCGGCGTCGCCATAAGGGTCCGCAGCGGCCAGCTTATCCTTTAACTTATCAGGGCCCCAGCCGGCAAACATGTCGGAGAAGGAATGAAAGTCTTCTTCCCCGGAAAGAAAGTCGGTGACGGCCGAGCCGTTTAACCCTTCGAAACTACCGAAGAACTCTTCACGGAAGGCCGGCTCTGGTGTGGGCTCCTTGATATCAGTGTTAGGGTCCGCCGCGAGCAGGAGGCGGGAAGTTGCCATCGTCCGGGCGAGGTCACTGCTGAAGACATAGTCAAAGTCAACGTTGGCCAGCACCTTACCCGTTCGTTGTGCGTCCGCCTTACCCTTTGCAGTAAGCGGCGCATCGGACCATCCTTGAACACGGTTATAACGGTTGAGGTAGGTTTGACCATGACGAACAAAATAAGCGGTAATTGCCATACGTAAAAACTCCTTTGTCTCCTAATTAATGAAAAAAGCTATTCATATTTTACCATGAATAGCGGACAAAAATAACTAGAGAACCCTTAGAGCATCCGATTCTTCCGGAGAATCCGCTGGCGGACTAGCTTAATACCCCACATCCCTAATCCGGCCAGGACGGCACAGGAGGCCATTGCCAGAATCACGAGGGAGAAATGGTCGTGGACGAGGGGAATGCTGCCGAAAAAATAACCTACGCCACAGCCAAGGGCTACCCAAAGGGCCACCCCGACGAAGTTACCAACCGTAAAGTGGCGGAAACGATAGTGCATCATTCCCGAAATGGTCGGGATGAAGGAGCGAATGAAGGGGATAAAGCGCCCGAAAGCAACGGCCCAGAAGCCGTACTTGTCGAGGTACTCCTTTGCCTTCAGCATCCGGGGGCCGTTGAGGTGCTTTTGCAGCCAGTGCCAACGGGACAGGCTGTGGCCGATGAAGTAGTTGACTGAGTCACCGATGAAGGCCGCAAAGAAGAAGACGGGGATGACAATCTGCATCTTGAGGATCGGGTGGACGGCGATAAATGAGCTGGTCAAAAAGACGAGCGAACCGCCCGGCAACCAGGGAAAGACCACCAGGCCGGTTTCCATGAAGACAATCACAAACAAGATGAGGTAGCTCCACGGGCCGAGCCACTCAAACATGGGGATCAGGATTTCCGCAATGTGGGTCAGAATATAAAAAATGTGGGCCATATAAGCGCCCCCTTTCCAGCGAAGTTATTAATTCTATTTTAGAATGTTTGCACCGTCGTTGACTAGCAATCCGCTTTAAAATTAAGCCAGCCTTAAACAATGCCCCTTTTTTATGGCGGGAAAGGCAAACACTAACAGATGTAAAGCGGGAATGCTATAATAGAAAAACGATTTTGAAATCCTGAAAGGTAGGGAATCCTCGTGACTGAAAATTCGGTAAGAGAATATGAGCAGAAGCACCTTGACCACGTTTTGACTGAGATCAAGAAGGCCAAAGGGAAGGCCGCCCAGCGAATTAGCACGGCTAAAAACGATATTGAAGATATCAATAAGCAGACGAATGACATTCACTTAAACACCACGACGTATTCTGGGATGATGGATACAGCAATGTCCTTTCGGGCCCAGCAGCAGATGCTGGATGAACGGAATAACAGCTGGCAGCACGCGGCTGACCACCTGGCAACCTTGAAACGCCTGGAGAAGAAACCGTACTTTGCCCGGATCGACTTCCAGGAAAAGGGGGCGGGCCAGCCAGAGTCAATCTACATTGGCTTAGCATCGTTTAGTGACAAGCCCGACCACTTCCTGATTTACGACTGGCGGGCACCGATTTCTTCTGTCTATTACGAGGGAAAGCTCGGCAAGGTGAAGTATGACACGCCGATGGGCCCCCAGGAAGTCAATATGACCCTCAAACGGCAGTTTCAAATCAAGGACGGCACCATCGTAACGATCTTTGATACGGACGAACAGGTCGGGGACCAGATGCTTTTAGAAGCACTGGGCAACCACTCCAGCACCAAGATGAAGAGCATCGTCACCACCATCCAACGGACCCAGAACGAGATTATCCGGGATACGAAAGATGACCTCCTCTTCGTTCAGGGGGCCGCGGGTTCCGGAAAGACGGCCGCCGTTCTCCAGCGGGTTGCCTGGCTACTGTACCGGTACCGGGGGAATCTGTCATCCTCACAGGTCGTCCTCTTCTCACCGAACCAACTCTTCAATGACTATATTGACCAGGTATTGCCGGAGTTGGGCGAACACAACATGGTTCAGATGACATACTTCCAGTTTGCCAACCGCCGTGTCCCCCGCCTGCATGTCCAGACACTGGCCCAGCGTTTTGAAGCCCACCAGGATGCGGTTAGCCAAAACGCCCAACGCCTGTGTACGAGCCTCCAATACTTCAAGGCCACGGCACGGTACGCCAAGCGCCTCGGCCATGCTAACATGCGTTTCCGCAACATCATGTTTAATAAGAAGGTCTTCATCAGTAAGGAGAAGATTCGTGAAATCTACTACTCCTTTAACAATAACTACAACCTTGGTAACCGGCTAGACGGGACCAAGGAGGAGCTGATCAAGTACCTCAACCGCCGGGTCAGCAGCGAGATGCGCAGCAAGTGGGTAGAACAGCGGATCCAGGACCTGAGTAAGGAAGAGCTGGACACCCTGTTTGCCAACCAGCCGCGGGAGTTTGAAAGCGATGATAAGGAATTTAAGTTCCTGGCCCGGAAGATCGTCATGAAGGCCTTCGAACCAATCAAGCGGGCCATTAACCACAACCTGTGGCTAAACATCAATGCTCAATACCTGCACCTGTTGCGGGTGACCCCGAAGCTGGTTGACCTATCGGCATTTAACCTGACGGCTGAACAGTGGACCACCTTTGTGGACGGGACCAAGGAGGAGCTGATCAAGCACAACATCAGTGCCGAGGGGATCACGATTTACCTCTACCTATATGACTTGATTACGGGGAAGCACGGCCAGCGTGACATCCGCTACGTCTTTGTCGATGAGGTCCAGGACTACGATGCCTACCAGTTGGCCTACCTGAAGTACCGCTTCCCCCGGGCGAAGTTTACCCTGTTGGGGGACCTTAACCAGGCAATCTTTACTCACGAGAATAGCCGGTCCCTGCTACGCCAGCTGAGCACAATGTTTGATCCCGAAAAGACCCGGGTTGTGCAGTTGACCAAGTCGTACCGGTCGACCAAGCAGATCACCAACTTTACCAAGCACATCCTGGAAAACGGTGAGGCAATCGAGGCCTTTAACCGGGATGGTGAACTGCCGCAGGTAATCACCGCCGCCGACTTTGACGGGGGTGTCGATGCCCTGGTTGCGGCACTTAAGAAGTATCAGGGAGAACACGACGCGGTCGCCATCATCGGTAAGACCTTTGAGGATAGTGAACAGTTACACCGGGCTCTGGAACGCCGCAATGTCAAGACGACCCTGATTCGGACGGAAAACCAACGACTCGTGAAGGGAGCCATCATCGTGCCGTCCTTCTTAGCTAAGGGCCTTGAGTTCGACGCCGTGATTGTGTGGAACGCAAATGACCACCAGTACCAGGGGGATGATGAGCGTCAACTCCTCTACACAATTTGCTCCCGGGCAATGCACGCGTTGACCCTAACGGCGGTCGGGCGGCCAACCAAGCTGATTGCTAAGGTGCCCGCAGACGAGTATGAATTAATTAAGAAATAACAGAAAACGCCACTCACGTCCTGATAAATTTGTGGACGCAAGTGGCGCTTTTTCTTTATAATGCCTTCCGTTTTAAGAAGGGAATATGGATGTTTACCTGCATGATGGCGTTGGCAACCAGGAGAATAAAGCCACCGATAACTAGCTGCGGTGTCAGGGGATCATAGCCCATGATGACGGACATGACACTGGCAAAGAACGATTCCAGCATCAGGATCAACCCGGCCGTGGTCGGGTCCGTATATGCCTGCCCGGTAATCTGCATTCCCTGGGCGAGGAAGGTCACCCCGATGGCCAAAATGGCCAGAGGAATCAATGCTTGGACCCAGTGAACATGCACCAGGGAAGGGCGCTCAAAGAGAAAGGTTGTAATCCAACCATAAGTACCCTGGCAGATTCCAATCATGAAGATCAGGACCCAGGGGCTGGAGGCGTGGGGTGCGTACTTAGCAAAGAAGATGATTTGAGCGGCCCAGAAGATAGTGGAGATTAGCGTTAAAACATCACCAAACTGCAGGTGAAGGTTACTTTTTAAGATGTTGGTAATAATTGCCATGCCGATGATTGAAAGGGCAATTGAAAAATATGCCTTTCGCTGGGGACGCTCATGCCAGAATAGCCACAGCAGGAGTGGGGCCACCACAATGTACAAGGTCGTCAAAAAGGCGTTTTTGGCAGGGGTCGTGTAACGTAGGGCATCCGTCTGCAGGTAGTAGCCGAGAAAGTTGATTGTCCCGATGGTAAGACCCAAGCGGACGTCAACCCAGGTCATGTGTCGAAGCTTCTTGAAAAAGATTAGGCTGCCAGCAGCAACACACATCGTCCCTCGACAGGCATTAATCAGCCCGGAGTGCATGCCAGCATCGACCGTCAATTTGGCGAAGACGTAGCTGCTTCCCCAGAGAATGGCGACAACAAATAACATCAGGTCGGCTTGCTTTTTACTGAGTGACATGGTGAATCAACTCCCCCTTGATTAAATAATGCCGATAAATGATAACATGTTTAATATAAGAAAGTAAGATATTGAAAGCGGTACCCACTAAATTTGTGGCTGGTAAATTTAAACTTTTTGAAAAAAACCGCTTTGATGATTGCTATTCGTTAGCAGAATGTATTATTGTTTAAGTTGATATTTTTAATGGAGGAACAAATTATGAAAACAGCGTTGCAAAAGTTGCGACGTGGCTTGAATACCAAGTTAGGGTTCTTTCTGCTCGCCGTACTCTTATTTTGCCTTAAGAGTTATTGGGCATACCAGAATGAATTCAACCTCGGTGTTAAGGGAAGCATGCAGCACTTCCTGCTCGCGTTCAATACAATACCGGGAGCCCTGGTTTTCCTAGGGATTGCCCTGTACTTCCGGGGACGGTTATCGTACTGGTTGATGTTGATTATTAACGCCCTTTTGTCGACGTGGCTATTCTCCAACATCCTGTACTACCGTGAATTTTCTGATTTCATTACCTTTAACGTTATCAAGGGGTCTGGAGCAACTTCCAACAACCTGGGTAAGAGTCTGATGGGGATCATGCGTCCCGGAGACTTCCTGGTCTACGCCGATGTAATCATCTTAGCCCTGGTCTTGCTGTTCCACATCATCCGGGTTGACATGCGGCGCTTTAAGACCCGCTACGCCATCACCGTGACGGTCCTTGGCTTTATCCTCTTTGGTGCCAACCTGGGGATGGCCGAGTCCAACCGTTCGCAGCTTTTGACCCGGACGTTTGATAATAACTACATTGTTAAGTACCTTGGCCTGCAGGCGTACACCATTTATGATGGGGTCAAGACGACCCATAATAGCGTCGTCAAGGCCCGCGCCGACCAGGACCAGCTGAAACCGGTTCTTAACTTTATTCACCATAATTACGCGGGACCAAACATCCAGTACAAGGGGGTTGCCCGTGGTAAGAACATCTTCGTGATCCACCTGGAAAGTCTCCAGCAATTCATGATTGACTACAAGCAGGACGGGCAAGAAGTAATGCCTAACCTGGATAAGCTTTACCACGCCGACGATACCCTGGCCTTTGATAACTTCTTCCACCAGGTTGGTCAGGGGAAGACGGCCGACGCGGAAATGATGCTGGAAAACTCACTTTTTGGCTTGCCAGAAGGGTCAGCAATGGTAACGGACGGAACGACAAACACCTTCCAATCCGCTCCGGCCCTCTTGCACCAAAAGCTGGGTTACACGACGGCATCGTTCCACGGGGACGTCCCAAGTTTCTGGAACCGGGACAACGCTTATAAGTCCTTTGGCTACCAGTACTTCTTTAGTAAGGAATACTTCCCGAAGACTAAGGACTACGATGTCGGTTACGGGATGAAGGATAAGATCTTCTTAAAGGAAAGTGCCCACTACATCGAGCAACTGCCGCAACCGTTCTATGCTAAGCTGATTACGGTTACTAACCACTATCCTTACATTCTTGATAAGCAGAATAAGGATATTGAGGGCTGGCATACTGGTGACGACACCGTTGACCCGTATGTTCAGACAGCCCGTTACCTGGATGAATCACTGGGTGAATTCCTAGACTACCTTGATAAGTCCGGCTTACGGCAAAACAGTGTTCTGATTCTGTACGGAGACCACTACGGAATCTCCAATAACCACCAGAACGCGATTGCCCAGGTCCTGCACAAGAAGAAGATCACTAACTACGACTTGGCAATGTTCCAAAAGGTCCCATTTATGATTAACATGCAAGGGCTGAAGGGTGGCATTGATCATACCTATGGTGGTGAAATTGACGTGCTGCCAACCCTGGAAGACCTGTTAGGAATTAGCTCCAAGAATTACATCCAGTTTGGTCAGGACCTTTTGTCACCACAGCGGAACCAGATTGTACCGTTTAGAAACGGTGATTGGGTAACGCCAAAGTACACTAAGTACAATGGTGATTACTACTACACAAAGAACGGTAAGCAGATTACTAAGGCAACGCCAAAGCAAAAGAAGGCCTTTAGTAAGATTCAAAAGTACGTCACGACGGATCTTGGCCTATCTGACCGGGTCATGAATGGCGACCTCCTGCGGTTCTACAAGCTCCCTGACTTCAAGAAGGTTAATAAGAAGGACTACACTTACAACCTGAAGAAGGGCCTCCAGAACCTGAAGAATGCCCAGAAGAAGAAAAAGACAAGTGTTAAGGCAGAAAACGACAACCAGAGTACGTTTGATGATTACACAACAAATGCTCCGGAACTAAAGGACTACCCAAAGTTAAGCTTTCCGAAGCCATAAATACTAATTAATTCACCCCCAGTGCCGAAAGTGTACGGTACTGGGGGTGAATTGCATTTCCCGAAAAGGAAACGGATTACTGAACAAAAAACTAAAATTTGTAAAAAACATACTTATTGCTTAATTTGTTAGGACCTATTTTATGATGGTTTACTTATTTATCGACCGCGGATGATTTAGAAGTAAAACGTTATACATATGATTCCTAATGGAATGGTACGCCTTAAATTGCAGATATTATTCTATAAAAAATGTAATGTGGCCATTTATCAGTATTAATTGACTTGGTTAATAATCATAAGTTGTTATTAAAACCTGAAACTTGAAAGCCCTGAATTGCAATGAAATCATTGTGGTTCAGGGCTTTTG
>NZ_AZGM01000038.1 GCF_001435935.1 Limosilactobacillus panis DSM 6035 | reverse complement strand
TATTGGACTTTAGTTTGTCTAGCAACCTTATCCAGTTACTCTCAGCCTTATAGCTATTTCTTGTTCATCGGTGCAGCACTTTGCCTTAGACTTCCTTCAGATTCCACCTCACAGCGGACACCCTTGTCCTCGGCTCATGGTTCCGACTACTACGGCCCATAGTGGACTTTCACCACCTAGCTAATACCCATGCCGGGCGCACTAAGAAAAGCGTGAGCGCCCGGTTTTACCCGTACGCTCGCGCTAATCCCCACTACTTATCTTTGAGGAGCTGGTCAGCACATGCTAATGCCTTGCCACCGTATACCGTTGATGGGCCGCCACCCATCATGATGGCTACGTTGATGGTTTCAACGATTTCATCCCGCGTGGCACCTAGCTTAATGGCACCCTGCACGTGTTGAACAATGCAGCCCTCACAGCGAATCGTGATTGCAATAGCTAATGCTTCTAAGGCCTTGGTCTTGCTATTCTAAGGCCCCGGCCTTGATTGCCTCATCGTGGACGCTTAAGAAGGCCTTCCCCGTTGCTCCTGTGCTGGAAAAGAGGTTCTTATTGTTTGCCATTACTTCGGCTAATTCTTGCTTGTAATCAGTCATCTTTCAGCCATCCTTTCATGATCAACATCTAAACATCTGTTTAAATAATACTATATTGAAAGCGTTTTCTCAAGAAAGTGTTTAAAAAGGCCACGCCCAATTGCATGACCTTTTTAAATCTATTGTAGTGAATCCCAGGCCGTCAGTTCGACCGGTTCACTTGCGGCCAGTTTTTGCAGGTCAGCTGGTAGGTACTTCTTGTCAATTACTGCTTCGTAGGTGTATTCCTTAAACCAGTCCTGGGTCATCACGAAGTAACCATTGTCCCCGTTATCCTTGCCCCAGCTGTTTTCAATCTTCCACCGGCTTGGTTGACCGTTTTCCAGGTCAAAGCCGGTCAAGGTCATGGCGTGAGAAACCATTGCCTGCCGGGATTCCAGCCGGTCTTTCTTGTCCATCGTAAAGTCCACGTCCAAAAGTTCGGCCCGGTGGAAGAGCTGGGCATCCATTAAGCCCCGCTTCCGGTCCATCTGTTGGAGGACGTCATTACCAACCCAGACGGTTTCACCCGCCTTCAACTGCTTGATTGCGGCGTCCTGGAGGTTCTTAAACGGTACGTTCATAAACTTGATTGGCACCCCACCAACCACGCTATCCTGGGTTGGCATTGAGTAGACCTTGCCGTATTCGTGGTCCGGTGCGTTGGTAACCACCACGTAGTCGTTGAAGTTAGTGTCAAAGTACTGGTGGTAGAAGTCAAACGGTGTTAAACCGAGGACCCGGTGGAACTTCTTGTCGTCGTCTTTAAATTCCAGGTCAAACTTAACCGGTGGTTCACCAAAAGAGTAGGCAGCGACCTTGTAGACGTCGGCCATCATCGCTTCCTTCACCGCATCTAGATCCGCCTTCTTGGCACCGTCGTTAACCAGCCGGCGGAGTTTCAAGGCGTCCTTGCGCATCAGGTAGTTCATTACCTCGGCCACATCGGTCGTGTCCTTGGTATTGTGCGTGTCGGGCATGACGTATTCCGGGACGACCCCGTACTTTTCAACAATGGCAGCGGCGTTGGCCCACTGGCCACCATCGTTCAGGGCAAAACTAAGGTAGAAGTCGACCAGCCGATCATGGAGGGGCTTGTCCGCCGTCTCAATAATCTTTTGGAAAAACATGTTCGCCCGTTCAATCCGGTCCCAGAAGAAAAGGTAGTTTTGGGAAAGCTCGAAGTCCTTAAAGTTGTACTTCTTTGCAAACTTGTGCCGGAGGGTGTTCAGGGTCGCAAATGACCAGCAACGACCACTGTGCCGCTGGTTGCTCGGCTTCCCCGTCTTGATCTCATAGGAAAAAGCCCGGTGGAGGCGCTGGCTAGCGATTGGATCCTCACTGGCGTTTTTGATCCCGTTCTTTTGTACCGCCCGGGAGATGACTGCCACATCCTTGCGGGCGTGGAAAATTTTCTGGTATTTTTCAACCATTGCTGTTGTTAACTGGCTTTCTTTTGCCACAATAATCCCTTCTTAATTAAAACATTTACTACTATCATAGCGCATTTACGGTGGGGCAACATCAAAATTGATTCACTCGCCGTAGTGGTAGTCGCCGGTCCGGCCTTCCATCCCCCGGTAGCGGTCATCAGTCCGGAGGGGCCGAATTACCTTTGCCGGGTTACCAGCGGCGATGACGTTGGCGGGGATGTCATCAACCACCACGCTCCCCGCTCCAATGATACTGTTATCACCAATTGTAACCCCGCCGACCACGGTTACACTGGCACCAAACCAGACGTTATTGCCCACCGTAATGGGGCGTGATTCAACGTAGCCCGCCCGGCGGCCGACCGCGTCCTCAACATGGTTGGAGGTGTAAAAGCCGCACTTGGGGCCAATCTTGATCTCATCGCCAAACTTAATTGGTGCGCAGTCCATGAAGAAGCAATCGTAGTTGGCAAAGAAGTTGCGACCCAAATAGATATTGCGGCCAAACTCAACATGGAAGTTGGGCAGGACCGTGATCCCGTTCGCAGGTGTCTTAGCAAAGAGCGTCTTCAGCATCTTTATATCGGCCTTCCCCGTCCGGTTGTATTCAAAGTTGTACTGCCGGCACAGGTCGAGGGCCCAGTTACGGACCGCCGTAATTTCCGGAGCGACGTCATCGTAAGGTTCCCCCACGTTGACCGTCGCTAGGACCTTCTTGATTAGCTGTTCATCCATCGTAAATTCTCCTTTCTGCCCATTATATCATTGCGGGTTCCCCACCAAGTGTTTCTCCTTTGCTTACTTATCTTTAGTAAGCTAAAATGATGAACAAATTGACTAGGGAGGAATTTTCATGGAATTCAAGGAAGCTGTTAACTACCGCCAATCCATTCGTTACTTCACCGACCAGCAAATTGCCCCGGCCGACCTTAAAGAAATCGTCCAGCTCGCCCAGCGGACACCATCCTGGGCCAATTCCCAACCGTGGCAGGCTTACGTTGCCACCGGTCAGACCCTGGAGAAAATCAAGGCCCACCACCTGGCGGCTGCCCAGCAGGGCGTCAGTGGTAATTCTGACTTTCCGGTAGCCCACCGTAACCAGTGGGGGCAACCGGCTCAGGAAAACATGGCAAAGTGGGGACAGGATCTTCAGACATACCTTGGTGACCAAATGCCTCAAATGAGTGCTGCCCAGGCCCACCTCTTCAACGCTGCCGCCCTCGTCTACCTCGTTTTACCGCAGGACGCAACTGACTGGTCGATTTACGACCTCGGCGCTTTTGGCCAAACCCTGATGCTTGTGGCGGCCGACCGGAAGATTGATTCAATGCCCGCCTATGAGATTGTCCGCTACCCCGACGCAGTTCGCGAATTGATGGGGATCCCGGCTGACCAGCAGGTGGCAATGGGTATCGCCCTCGGTTACCGCGACCCGGCATACCGGATCAACGGCTTCCGGACTAAGCGGGCGGCCGAGTCAACAATTTTGACAATCAAGGACTAAGCAAGTTAAGTTGAATATAAAGGAGGAATTCTCATGAGTAAAGTATTTATCGCGGGTGGCTCTGGCCGGGTTGCAACTGACCTAATCAAGGACCTAGTAGCCGCCGGAAATACCGTTGTTGCGGGGGCCCGGCACCCTAAAAAAATCGTTGAGTTGGCTGGGGTCACCCCGGTCACCCTGGATCTCCATAGCGATGTCGCCAAGATTGCAACCCTGATGGCTGGTAGTGACGCAGTTTACTTTGTTGCCGGTTCCCGGGGCAAGGACCTTTTGCAGACTGATGCCATGGGCGCGGTCAAGACAATGCAGGCTGCCAAGCGTGCCGGCATTAAGCGCTACATCATGCTGAGCTCCATGTACGCCCTCCAGCCAGAAAAGTGGGCCGACTACTCGGCACTGGCTTCGATCACCGACTACAACATCGCCAAGTTCTTTGCCGACAACTACCTGATCAGCAACACCGCCCTGGACTACACGATCATCCAGCCAGCCTCACTGACTGAGGAAGCGGCCACCGGCAAGGTTAGCTTTGGAGAAGGGAACGACACCACGAACCCGATTCCGGACGTTGCTCGTGTCTTGGCCAGCGTACTGACGGCCGATAACACCATCGGCAAGGTCATCATGATGCGCAGCGGCCAGACACCAATTGAAGACGCGGTGGCTGCAGTGAAGTAGTAGATTAGTCTGTTAGTACTTTCTGACGCGTAATTAGCTTTTAAAACAATAAAGGACCGTCACACTCGACTTTTTCGAGCAATGGCGGTCCTTTATTGTTTCATGTGAAACACACTAATTAATTTGCCCACCCAGTGACATCATCTCAAGTAAGCTCTGGGCCGTGCTGGCACCCTCATTGCCCATCTTCAGGCCAGCCCGTTGCATTGCCTGCTCAATGTTATCGGTCGTCAGGATGCCAAAGGTTACCGGAACCTTCCCCTGGAGGTTCAGTTCCATAATCCCCCGGGCCACGTTTTGACAAATCAAGTCGTAGTGGTCGGTCTCACCCTTGATTACCGCCCCGAGGGTCATGATGCCATCAAATTCCCCCTTATCCAAGAGCTTCTTAACCGCAAAGGGAATCTCGAAGGCGCCCGGGACGTGGAAAACCGTCACCTGATCATCTGCCAGGCCAAACTTGGCGAGCGTGGCCACGGCCCCCGTAACCAGCTTACTCGTGACGGCGCCGTTGAAGTCGGCGACCACGATTCCCACGCGTGCGTTGCTTTGGTTAAACTTTCCCGTAATTTCTTCCATGATTATGCCTCCAAATCTAATAGGTGGTGAAACTTGTTCTTCTTCGTTACGAGGTAGCGGCGATCGTACTTATTTGCCCGAATTTCCAGTGGCAAGCGGTCATGAACCGTGATCCCCGCTGCTGTTAACTGGTCGATCTTATCCGGATTATTGGTCAGCAGGTCGATCTTTGTGATTCCCAACTGGCGTAGGATCTGCGCGGCCACCTTATACTGGCGCTCATCCGGTTTGAAGCCCAGTGCCGTGTTAGCCTCAACCGTGTCGTAGCCCTCTTCTTGGAGGTGGTACGCCCGCAGTTTATTCTCAAGGCCAATCCCGCGACCTTCCTGGCGAAGGTAAAGGACGACCCCGCGGCCAACCGCGTTAATCCGCCGCATGGCCTCGTGAAGTTGGGGTCCACAGTCACAACGCAAAGAGCCGAAGACATCCCCCGTGAAGCACTCGGAATGCAGGCGGACCAGCACCGGTTCGTCCCCGGAAATATTGCCCTTAATAAGGGCCAGATTATCCCCGGCAAAGTGACGGAGGCGGAAATCACCATACTCACTCGGTAGGTGGACCTCCTCAGTGGGCTGGCTAACCCGACTGCGCCGGTACTCCTGGAGGTCCTTGATGGTAATGATTGGCAGGCTGAACTCAGCCGCCTTCTCGTGAAGTTCCTTGGACCGGGCCATTTCCCCGTTGGCCTTTAGAATCTCGCAGATATAAGCAACCGGCTCCTCCCCGGCCAACTTGGCCAGGTCAACGGCCGCCTCCGTATGGCCGTTCCGTTCCAGTACCCCATTTTCCTTGGCAACCAGCGGGAAGATGTGGCCGGGCTTATAAAAGTCTGCGTTGGTGGCCTGCGGATCGGCCAAGTGGGTAATCGTCCGCCAGCGGTCAAAGGCGGAGATCCCGGTAGTCGTTGACTTGTGGTCCACACTAATGGTGAAGGCCGTGCCAAACGGGTCGGTGTTGTCCGCTGTCATCTGGCGCAGGGCCAGCCGCTCGGCAACCGCTGGCGCCATCGGGACGCACATCAGCCCCCGGGCATACTTGGTCATGAAGTTGACCTTCTCCGGGGTGGCCTTGCTTGCCAGCCCGATCATGTCCCCTTCGGCTTCCCGGTCTAGGTCATCCATTACAATTACCAAGCCACCCTTCTTGAGGTGGTCAATTGCAGCTTGAATCTTTTTAACGTCCATTATTGTGCCCCTTTCTGCAAATTTGCGGCAACGTACTTTCCTAAAATATCGGTTTCCATGTTGACCCGGCTGCCCACCCGGAGGTCATCCAGGTTGGTCACCGTCTGGGTGTGGGGAATCAGGCCGACGGAGAACCAGTCCGTGCCGGTGTCCATGACGGTCAGGCTCACCCCGTTGATAGCGACGCTCCCCTGGGGAACTACCTGGTTAGCCAGGCGGGCCGGCAGGGCGAAGCGGACCTCAATGGCGTTCTCGTTGGGCGTCACTGACTTAACCACCGTCACCTCATCGACATGGCCCGTCACGATGTGTCCTTCCAGACGGTCACCGACCTGCAGGGACCGCTCGAGGTTTACTAGGTCCCCGGGTTGGAGGTCCTTAAACGTCGTCTTCTCAAAGGTCTGGGGCATGAGGGTGACGTGAAAAAGCGTCCCCGTTTGCCCAACCACGGTTAGGCAGGTCCCGTTAACTGCGACCGAATCACCAATTGCTAACTCTTCTACTAGTGCCGGACTGGTCGGGGCGATTGTCAGCTCGATCGTTTCGCCCTGCTCCGCCAGCTTTTGGACCTTCCCGGTTCCCTGAACTAAGCCACTAAACATGTTCCTGCTTCCTTTCTGTGATCCTGATGTTATCTCCTAACAGCTCCACTTGCCGATCCACAAACGACCACGGGACCGGTGGGGTAAAGGCGGCGACCCCATTTTGCCCCAGCATCCGGAGATCAATGTAGGTGGTCACCTCTTCGACCAGGTCGGCCGCCGCAAAGGCCCGGTGAACCGTCGGGCCCCCTTCGACGTACAACGACTGGAGGCCCTCCTTGGCAACCGCCGCAACGACTTCTTTTACCCCGCCGGTGGGTAGGCAGAATACCCGGGCAGTGGTTGCGCTAAGTCGGTCAGCGAGGGTCGGGTCGGCCGTAAATACCCAGGTCGGTGCCAGGCCATCGTGGAGAAGTTTCAACTGGGGATGGTTGGCCAGCCGCCCCCGCCGGTCGAGGACAATCCGCACGGGCATAAAGGTCGGCTGTGGTTGGGGAACCAACGTCGGGTCATCAACAATCGCCGTGGTGCTGCCAATGACAATCCCCTGAAAGCGGGCCCGTTCCCGGTGGACCCGTTCATAGACCGCCCGGTTAGTGATCACCGTCCGCTGTCCCGGGCCCGCACTGACACGGTGGTCGAGGCTGATGGCCTGCTTAAGCGTGATCCAGGGACGGCCGTGGCGGAAAAAGAAGTTGTAGTGGGGATTCACCTGGGCGGCGGCCTGCTCACTGACCCCGGTCACGACCGTAATGCCGTGTTGGCGCAACTGAGCGATCCCCTTCCCCATCACCAGGGAGTGGGGGTCGGTCTCGGCAATGACCACCCGCTTAATTCCCCGGTCGATGATCAACTGGGTGCAGGGGGGCTGCTTGCCGTAGTGGTTGCAGGGTTCCAGGGTCACGTAAAGGGTGGCCCCCTGGGTCTGGGATGGCGTGAGTTTAGTCAGGGCATCCCGTTCTGCGTGGGGCCCACCAAAGGGCTGGGTATGCCCTGTTGCGAGAATCTCACCATCTTTGACCACTACGGCACCCACCTGGGGATTCTGCCAAGTGGCCGTCGCCTGTTTGGCTTGGTCAATGGCGATTTTCATAAAGTACTGGTCGTTGATTTCCATCACCCTCCAACAAAAAAGCGTCCCAAGATTTCTCCTGGGGCGCTAAGCTTTCACCTTTGACGGCACTGCGGGTAAAAATAAAACCCGGATAACAAAGATGTCATCCGGGGTCATTTTAAACTGGTAGTGTTGTACAGCGTTTTTCTTCTCCCATCCAGACTATACTGTCGGTACCAGACTTGCACTGGTTCAACCGCTGGTCACTGTCGACTAGCGGGTCACGGACTTCAAGTTGCCTTGTCACCGTCGGTTGGGAATTTCACCCGGCCCCGAAGAAAACTAACTTTCAATTTACCTATAGTGTACTTGCTCACTAACTTTTTGTAAAGGTTTTCTTTAACATTTAGGCTAAATTTGTTTATCCGCCGGGGACTAAATGTGCAGGGTCCCACTGGAATAGAGGACGGCGTGCCCAGCTAATTTGGTAACGGCCCCCTGGTAGTTGCAGTAGAGAATACCACCCCGCGGGGAGGCCTGGTAGGCCACAAAATGGTCCTTCCCCAGTTTCTTGGCCCAGTATGGAATGATGTGGCAGTGACCACTCCCGCAGACGGTGTCCTCGGCCACCGCTAGCTTGGGGGCAAAGGACCGGGAAACACAGTCGTAGTCGCTTCCCTGGGTAGTGACGTTTTGCAAAAGGCCCGGCAAGCGCTGAAGCTTTTCCTGGTCGGGGTTCATCTGCCGGACTAGCTGTTCATCATCGAAAACGCAGAGGAGGTCCCGCCCCAGGTAGGCTTCCTTCGGCTGGGCTCCAAAGGCCGCCGTCATTTCAGCCGTCACCGCGATTGGCTTCAGGTCGTAGGACGGGAAGGCCATCTCGTACTTGTTCCCCACCTTCGTTACTGTCAGATCACCGCTCTTGGTGGTCGTGAAGGTAATCGTCGCGGTCGATGTGGGAGCCGCCGTTTGAAAAATGATGAAGGCCGTGGCCAGGGTGGCGTGCCCGCAGAGGTCAATCTCGCCGCCCGGGGTGAACCAGCGAAGGAGGTAGTGATGGTCGTCCTGCCTGATGGTGAAGGCCGTCTCGGAGAAGCGGTTCTCCATGGCAATCTTTCTCATCAGGTCATCGCTAGGCCACTGGTCGACAAAGCACACGGCCGCCGGGTTACCCTTGAACAGCTCCTTGGTAAAGGCGTCCGCAATATACATTTTCATCATCATAACCGCCACCTTATCGTAGTTTGTCCCCCATTATAGGGACGCTTCAGGCGGCAATTCAACATCTTTTTGAAAATTAACATCTGGTGCGCCCCCTCGTTGCCCGATAACTCGTTTTATCATTATTCTCATCCCTTCAACGGTGAATACTTTTGCCAAAGGGAATGGCCTTATAAATTAATATTTACTTGCTTGTTAGTGCGTTAGGTCCCTTGTTCGCTACCGTAAATCAAATACTTGTATTTTCACCGATTCGCAGTAATATGACTCTAGTAAATATGACAAAGAGGACTGAATAGTGCAAAACCTAACCTTGAAAAAGGCCATTGCAGGAGTAGCAGTGATTTTGCTGGTGCTGCTTTTGGGCATTCACCTGCACCAGCGAAACCACTTTAACCGCAACGTCACCATTAACCACGTTGCGGTTGGCGGCTTAACCGTCCAACAGGCCTATGATAAAGTCAGTAAGACGAAGCGAACGTCGAAGATTTACGTGAAGCAAAAGCTCGTCTACGTCGGGAAGCCAACCCAGTCTGGCTTTACCGCCAGCGATAAGGGACGGATCGTCAAGGCACTCCATGAGCAGTACACCTTCTTCCCGTCCCGGCGGCGGGTCAACCTGATTGTTGAGCCGGCAAATCTTGATAAGTCGGCACTTGGTGACATCGACGCGGCCGTAAATAACCGGCTCCAGCAGCTCAACAGCGGCCGGCGGGCACCCCACGATGCCTACGCCGTCTACCAGGATGGCAAGGTGAAAGTCATCCCCGCCGTCAAGGGCACCCAGTACAGTGACCAGGGGTTAAACAGGACCGTTAGCCGGGAATTTGTCAACGGGACTGTCCACCTGAAGCCGAAGTTCATCACGCCCCTCAGCGCGAACAGTGCGACTGTGCAAAATGAGAAAAAGCAGCTGGCCAAGCTGGAGGGCCGGAGCGTGACCTACCGGGTGCAAAACAAGGACTACCGGTTCACCACGGCTGAGGTTGTGTCCAAAGCCACCTACCAAAATGGTCATTACAGCTTTAATACGGGGCCGGTCAAGGCCAAGATTAACCAGATTAACCGCAAGCAGGCTACTTTGGGGAGGGCCTTCAAGTTCAAGACGGCTTCCGGAAAGGTGGTCACCACCACGAATGCCGGAACTTACGGCTGGAAGATCAGCAGTAAGCAGGCCGGTCAGTCATTGGCAAGTGCCCTGGGTGCTAACAAGAAGCAGGTCAACGCCGAAAACGATATTTACGGCAAGGGCTACAGCCATCTTGGGACGGGGTACAACAATATCAGCAACGACGGTATTGGAAAAACCTACGTCGCGGTTTCCCTCGCCAAACAACACGCCTGGTTCTACAAGAATGGCAAGTGCGTTTTGAGTACCGACATCGTCAGCGGGAGCAACAACGCCGGCAACCGGACGCCCAAGGGGGTATGGTACATCATGTACCAGCAAAGTCCATCGGTCCTGCGGGGCACCAACGATGATGGGTCCAAGTACAGCAGTCCGGTCCAGTACTGGTCGCCGTTTACCCTCTCTGGTTGTGGTTTCCACGATGCCAGTTGGCGGCATGACTGGTCGAAAACGGCCTACAAGGAAACCGGCGGTGGTTCACACGGCTGCATTAACATGCACCCCGAAAACGCCGGAATCGGTTTCCACGCCCTCTCCAAGGGTGAACCAGTGATTATTTACTAAATAAGTTAATACGGGAGCGTGACAGAAGTCATTTATGACTTCGTTTTCACGCCCCCGCGAGCGCAAATAGGGCTCCAGAGTTCGGTTATACCGGACACTGGAGCCCATTTGCGTACCGCGCTGTTCGTATTTGAACTTGGTAAAAGTACTTATGTCACAGCCCCGTTTTTTGTGGTTTGCCAAAAAGTATAAAAAAGTATAAAATGAAATTAAAAGTATAAAAAAGTATAAAAATAACGGAGGGTGGACAAATGAAGAATCCTTTTAACCCTAGTTTTGGCCGGGTCCCTAAAATTTACCTGGATCGTGAACAAACTGTCCACCAGCTAGAGGAGGACATTCAAGATGTTGATAGTCCCTACCTGACAACCCTTATTTACGGAATGCGGGGGTCTGGCAAAACCACCCTGTTAACAGATATTAGTCACGATATTCGGAAACGGGCGGACTGGATCGTTGTTGACTTAACAATGGGGGATGCCCTAATTCCGACACTAATTGAGTTGGTTTATAAGCAGGCGGATAGTACCCTTAAGAACTTATTGAAGAGCATCGATGGTATCAGCGTCAGCGCAGCGGGGGTCCTTAAAATCGCCTACCAACGGAACCAAGCTAGTGTGACTAACTCGCCGCACCAGCCCCTGCTAGAATCATTAGCCGAAACGTTGCAGCAGCGAAAGCTAAAACTCCTAATTACTATCGATGAAATTAGCTCGACACCGGCGTTACGCGAATTCGCAGCCATTTACCAGATCCTTTTACGGAATGAGTACCACATTGCCCTACTAATGGCAGGACTGCCAAGTAAGGTATCGGAACTGCAAAACGATGATGTCTTGACCTTCTTGCTGCGGAGTCAGCGAATATATCTGGAGCCACTAAGCCTTTTGACAATCAAGAACAGCTACCGGCAAGCCTTTAGTCGCGGTAAGCGAGAAATTGATGAGCATACATTGAACTTCATTACCAAGATTACCAATGGCTATGCCTACGCCTTCCAGTTACTCGGCTTTCTCCTGTGGCGGACAGGAAAATCGCTGATCGACCAGGCAACGGTTGACCAGGTACTAGCTGATTACAAAGCTGAGTTGTTTAGAAACGTTTATTTAAAGATGTACCAGGAGCTCTCCCCCGTTGACCGTAAGTTTGTCCTCACGATGGCCGAACTTGGCGGAAACACTGTGAAGACATCCGTAATCGGCACGCGGATGAACAAGTCTAAAAACTATATTTCAATCTACCGACGGCGACTCCTCGATGACCAGCTAATTACAGCACCGTCCTGGGGCGAGTTGTCCTTCACCCTTCCCTTCTTCGCTGAATTTGTCATCGAATACCATGATCTTTACTAAAGAAATTGGCCGGCTAATGAGCTATTAGATGGTTCATTAACCGGCCATTTATATTAAAAGTTATCGTTGGCGGTATATCTGGGGACTAATGCCAGTGTATTTGCGAAAAACCGTACTAAAGTAGGAAGGCGAAGAGAAGTGGAGATTAGCCGCAATCTCGCTACTACTCCACTTACTAGTTTTTAATAATCGTTTGGCTGTCTGGATCTTCGTCTGGTTAATGTAATCAGTAATTGAACAGCCGACTTGACGGTTAAATTCATGTGACAGGTAGTAGTAGGAATAACCACTTACGGCCGTTAATGACTTCAGGTCAATTTTATTCCGAACACTTATGTCAATAAACTCTTTGCAAGCAGCAACGGGTGGTGTTAACCTGTGGTGCTTATTTTTCAACTGGTAAACACGGGTAACATAATCACTGAGAAGTGTATTCCCCAAAGCTTGCAGTGATGCACGGTCATGGAGGTTTATGCACTCTTCAGCATAACGATCAGCTACTGTATAAATAATTGTCGACGGCACGCCTCCAGCTATTGCCGCCCGACTACAGATAAAATTCAATGTAAGAATGCTGAGCCGTGCCTGGCATAAAGTGCCCATTTTGGTTTTCACACCGTTTGAGATTTGGGAACTACTGCTAAGGACACTTTGATAGTTAACTTTCCCTTGCTTAACACAATTAAAAATGGCAGTTTCTGCTAGGTATGCATCCTGGTGAGCGCTTAACTGGTGAATAGTTTCCATTTCCGCCGTTTTATTAGTCGGTGTGCTCAAAATCATAATTTGGCTTTGTGCAACAACCTGGCAGTCGACCTGGTAAAAACATTCACGGGCAATACTAAAGAGTTGGTTTAACGGTACCGCATTAAAACACTTAATAAGCGCCGTTAGTTGTTGGCTGGTCAGATGCTTACCTGTTAATTGAGTAATTACTGCCGTAATTTGGTGAACCTGCCTCTCTCCAATAGCGATTGGGCCATATACACTAACATCTGGTGACTGCTTATGTGGGCACACAATCCAAAAGAATTGCTCATGATCCTCATATAAGAACGGCAGTGCATGCGTATACTGCTTTATTCCACCTAAGATACCATAGCGGCCAGTAAATAACGGTAATAAGTCGTTTGCAGACTGGTTATTGATATTATAATCCATCAACCGGTCGTCTGAACTAAAGCGCCAATAGAACATCCCGTAGCAGCCTAAAATCATTTGGTTGAATGACGGTCGCATAAACTCAACTCCTCAAACTATGATCAAAATAATTTTAAGCAATATTCTAATATAAACAGCAAGATTATGATATATTAAGCGGTCATATTTTTCTAATATATAGTTGCTAGAGTTGTACAAGACATATCGAACGAAGGGAACGAATGACAATGCGACATATTAAGAGAATTAATGCCGACTGGGAATTCTCTAAGGATAGGGATTTTAAAAATTTTCGACAGGTTAACCTACCACATACTTGGAATGCTAAGGATGGTCAAGATGGTGGCAACGATTATTACCGTGGCTATGGTTACTATCGTAAGAAAATAGATATTAAGAAACAGGAGGGAACTGAATATTGGCTGCAATTTGATGCTGTTGCGCAGCGCGCCAGGATTTTCATTAATAATCAGCAAGTCGGTCATCATGATGGTGGTTATTCGGCTTTTCGCCTTAATATCACTGACGCCATTCACAATGGTGAGAACACTATCAAAGTCATTGTGGATAACCTGCCTAATCAGACAGTTTATCCACAAAAGGCTGACTTTACTTTCTTTGGTGGAATTACCCGGAGCGTTCATTTAATCAGGGTCAGTCAGGCTCATTTTGCGTTAGGCCACTATGGCGACTCCGGAATTAAAATTACCCCTCGTTTTGCGAGCGACCAATCAACAGAAGCCAAAGTCGAAGCTGAAATTAAAACAGAGGGGACGGCTAACGGAACAACAATCACAATGCAGGTGGGTAACCTTGTCACTACCGGCATAATCAATGATAACCATGCTTACCTCACGATGATGATCAAAGACGTCCATCGTTGGGATGGCGTCAATGATCCATACTTGTACCACGCCTTGTTTACACTGGGGACTGATGATGACCAGCTATTAATCTCATTTGGCTGTCGTACCTATCACTTTGATCCCAATAAGGGCTTTATTTTAAATGGCCACCCTTACCAAATTGTCGGGGCTGCAAAACATGAAGACTATTGGGGGGTCGGTGCAGCTGTTACCGAGGAGATGGAAGACCAGGATAATCGCTTATTGTTGGACATGGGTGGTAACGCTTGGCGGCTAGCCCACTACCAACATTCAGATTACGAGTATCAAACTGCTGACCAGCTAGGTATTCTCGTTTGGGCAGAGATTCCCCAGATTACAACCTATATGAAGTCCGGTGACCAAAACGCCGCACAACAATTGCAGGAGCTAGTTTGTCAAAATTGGAATCATGCTTCCATTATTTGTTGGACTTTATCAAATGAGATTACAACTTCGACCGGGGTTACACCAAATCTACTGGCCTGTCATCGCCGGTTAAATGACTTAGCTCACCAACTAGACGACAGTCGACTTACTTGTATTGCAAACGTCTTTATGCTGGAGCCAGACTCAGAGTTATTGAGCATTCCTGATATTCGTACCTATAACTTGTACTACGGCTGGTACGTTCCTGGTATTAACCAAAATGAGGAATTCTTAGAGAAGTTTCATACCGACCATCCAGATATGATGATTGGCCTATCCGAATATGGTGCCGATAATAACCCTGCTTACCATTCTGAACATCCTGACCAAGGTGACTACACAGAAGAATATGCTGCTCAATACCATGAACACATGTTGAAAGTATGGGCAGCACGGCCGTGGCTAGCAATGCTATTTCCGTGGACGCTAGCCGACTTCGCGGCAGACGGGCGCGAAGAAGGTGGTAAACCAGGGCAGAATCAAAAGGGCCTGGTAACAATTGATCGCAACATTAAGAAGGACTCTTACTATATCTACAAGGCATATTTAAGCAAGCAACCGTTCGTCCATATCTGTGGACATCACTATACTAAGCGACCACACCACACAACTATCAAAGTCTACAGCAACCAAGTAGAAGTTAGCTTAACAATTAATGGTCACCGATTAGCCAAGCAAAAGGGACAGCATGTTTTTACTTTTCCCGTAGATCTTCAAGGCAAATCAACGGTTACTGCAAGTGCAGGTAATTACCACGATACAATTACCATTACTGCAACCGACCAACCCGTTCCCGAGTATAGCAATGGGACCAGTGGTTCAGTCACCAATTGGTTTGATAAGGATCCCATCAATCCAAACTATTATTCCATTAACGATAGTATTAATGATTTAAAAAAGAATCCACAGGCTGCTGCAATTTATCAAGAGATTTTGGTAAAGGCTACCAGCTCTTTTGGTGACGTAGCAAAGGCGTCTAAAATGCCACCAGCAATGGAAAAAAAGATGAATGCAATCTCGTTAGCTAAACAGTTAAAGATGGTCGCCCGTGCGTTTAAACCGGGTGAAATTGAACAATACAACCGTGAATTGCAGCAGATTAAAAAGACAGACGAACGAGGGAGTAAGCAGAACTAGCTTGCTAGTTCGTTTTTCAACGCGAAGCAAGTCTTTAGAAAGCCCCTTCGTATACTTATTTCTTGTATTTTTTCGGCTCTAAATATTAGTTCCCGGATGGTGCAAAGGTGCTGTTGACCCGATCATTGTTTTCCGGTGCCGACACCTCGCTGTATGGCTGGGTGGTCCCTTCATCCCAGGTGACTGACCCGTCGTAGTGGACGAACGCCTTCTGGTCCATGTCAGACCGGGTCACTTCAAAGCCCCCTGATACTGGAACGGCGTGATAGAGGCTGTCATCCGCAGCCATCGCATGGGCAACAAGACTCGCTGCATCGTCCGCGGTATTGATCACGTGCTGCTCACTGGACGCACTGGCAGAGCTACTCTGGCGCTCGCTACTTGCTGACTGGTCGCTGGCCTGGCGTTGGGCCCGTCGATGGTGGTGACTCACCTGACTTGTCTTTACACTACTCGAGGCGGCCGATTCACCGTGGTGATTATTACCACAACCGGCTAATCCCAGACCTAACACAACCATTGAAAGCAAATAGCTGATTTCTTCATTCAAATCTCCTTTTTATCTATAAAACGCTTTACCATGTAAACTAATATATAGTTATCTATAATACAATAAAATAGTTTAACCGCTTTCATCCATCTGGCCAAATCGGTTAAACTAAGGATAACAACTTGAAAGGAGTTTTATCCATGGCACTCCATGATCAACAAATTTATAATCCAGACGACCCAGAAATCTTGAAAAAGCAAGCGGCGGCCCAGTTGCCAATGTACGAATATAACCGCACCCTGCCCACCGAGGGTAATAAGCGCCAACGCCTGTTGAAGGAAATGCTTGGTAAAGTGGGTGAAGGCTGCTTTATTGAACCACCCTTTCACGCTAACTTTGGTGGTAAACACGTCATGTTTGGTGACCACATCTATGCTAACTTCAACCTGACCGTGGTTGACGATACCTACATCTATATCGGTAGCCACACCATGATTGGCCCCAATGTCACCCTGGCATCAGCCAACCACCCAATTCTGCCGGAATTACGGGAAAAGGGTTATCAGTATAATCTGCCGATCCACATTGGTAAAAACTGCTGGCTTGGGGCCGGCGTCATTGTCGTTCCCGGCGTAACCATTGGTGATAACACCGTGGTCGGGGCCGGCGCCGTCGTCACCAAGGACCTGCCTGCTAATGTAGTGGCCGTTGGGGTTCCGGCCAAGGTTGTCCGCCCAATTAGTGACCACGACCGTAAGTATTACCATGGCCAGATGAGGACCGATCCCAAGCTGCTGTCATAATAGAAAGGAGGCTGAATTTCGTCAGCCCCGCCAAGCCCGAGGCCCTGCTCTTCACCTTTCGGACCCATCACACTAACCATTCGAGATCAACAATACCAAGTCGAGCTGATGAACGTCTGCCTGCTGTCCAGCCCGAAGAATAAGGGTGACTACCTGTCAGAAATCCATTACTTCAAGGCCAAATCAGTGCTTTAAATCAGTTATCGGTCAAAATCTGCTAATTTTGCACTGAAAAGGAACATCATAATCAGCAAACACTCCATGTTCAGATCCCTGGTTAAAGATTTAACTGATTGACATCCGTTTCCACTTTCTTTCAAACAATTGTCAATGCTCCTATTTTACAACACGCCGGTCTGACAAATCGTAATTTCTTTGCTCCGGCGCGGTTTCGCCGTATAATTAAACTATCCTAAAAATAAGAAGTGAACTTTTTAATGACAGAAAATAAACGACTCTATGACGTCTTTCAGCCTGACCATTACGATGTCTACCTCGACATCGACCGGGCCAAGAGGACAATTGCTGGGACGACCACCATTGATGGGCACGCCAGCAAACCAGTAATTAAGATCAACCAGAAGTTTCTCCACATCGCCAACGTCACCGTGGACCAAAAGCAGGTGCCGTTTACCGTCAAGGACAACGAGGAAGCAGTCGAAATCACCCTGCCCGCTGCTGGCGACGTTAAGCTGAGTATCGACTACACCGCACCGCTGACCGACACGATGATGGGAATCTACCCATCATATTACAAGGTTAACGGCGAACAGAAGCAAATTATCGGAACCCAGTTTGAAACAACCGCGGCCCGGCAAGCCTTCCCGTGTGTCGACGAGCCGGCCGCTAAGGCCACCTTCTCCCTGGCCATCAAGTTTGATGAACACCCTGGGGAAACAATCATCGCCAATATGCCAGAGAACCATGTTAAAGATGGCATCCACTACTTTGACCAGACCGTTAAAATGTCAACTTACTTGGTTGCCTTTGCCTTTGGTGAGCTGCAAAGCAAGATGACAGAAACCAAGTCCGGCGTTAAGGTCGGGGTCTTTGCAACTAAGGCCCACCAAGCAAAGGAACTCGACTTCGCCCTTGGGATTGCGAAGAAGGCCATCGAATTCTACGAAGACTTCTACCATACTCCGTACCCGTTGCCGCATTCCTGGCAACTGGCCCTGCCAGACTTCTCAGCCGGGGCCATGGAAAACTGGGGGTTGGTAACCTACCGTGAAGCCTACCTCCTCTTGGACCCTGATAACACCGCTCTCGACATGAAGCAGCTCGTGGCCACCGTCATCACCCACGAACTAGCCCACCAGTGGTTCGGTGACCTGGTAACGATGAAGTGGTGGGACGACCTGTGGCTCAACGAAAGCTTTGCCAACATGATGGAATACGTCTCCGTTGACGCCATCCACCCCGAATGGAAGATTTGGGAATTGTTCCAAACCTCCGAAGCTCCTATGGCCCTGCAACGGGACGCAACTGATGGGGTCCAGCCCGTCCACGTTGAGGTTAACAATCCGGCCGAAATTGACTCAATTTTCGACCCAGCGATTGTTTACGCCAAGGGTTCCCGGATGCTGGTCATGGTTCGGGCCCTGCTCGGTGACGATGCCCTGCGTGCCGGCTTGAAGAATTATTTTGCCGCCCACAAGTACAACAACGCAGCTGGTAACGACCTCTGGCAGGCCCTCGGCGACGCATCCGGTCTGAATATCGGCGAAATTATGAAATCATGGCTAGAGCAACCGGGTTACCCCGTCGTTTCTGCCACGGTCAACGACCAGGGACAACTGGTTCTTAGCCAGAAACAGTTCTTTATCGGTGACGGTAAGGACAAAGGCCGAACCTGGCAGATTCCGTTGAACAGCAACTACGACGCGGCCCCACAAATTATGGCGGATAAGGAAGTCGTCCTCGGTGACTACGCGACCCTGCAGAAGCAAGCGGGCCAGCCGTTCCGTCTCAATGTCGGCAACAACTCCCACTTCATCGTTAAGTATGATGATCAGCTGTTGAAGGATATCCTTGACCACGCCACTGACCTGGACAGCATCAGTCAACGACAGCTCCTCCAAGACCTGCGCCTACTTGCGGAAGGGCAACAGATTTCTTACGCCAACCTGATTCCACTGCTGACCCGGTTTGCTGGCAGTCATTCGGCAATCGTTAACGCTGAACTCTACCACATCGCCAACAGTCTCAAGATGTTTGTTAAACCTGGTTCGAGTGAAGAAGCCCAGCTGAAGAAGTTCTTCAACCAATTGAGTAAGGACCAGGTTGCCCGGCTCGGTTGGCTACCTAAGGCGGGTGAAAGCAACGACGACCAGCTGGTACGGCCATACGTGCTCAACGCGGCCCTCTATGCCCACAACGAAGACGCAATCAAGGCGGCCCACCAGATTTTCCTTGATAACCAGGATAAACTTGGTGCCTTGTCCGCTGATATCCGGGGACTGGTCCTAAAGAGTGAGGTTCAAAACTACGGTAGTCGCGACCTCTTCGATAAGCTACTTGCCGCCTACCAGCAAACTGCGGACCCAAGTTACAAGGCTGACTTGCGGATGGCAATTCCAACCACGACCGACCTTGAACTGATCAAGCTGATCATCGGTCACTACAAGGATGCCCAGGTAATTAAGCCCCAGGACCTCCGTGCATGGTACCGCGGAGTTCTGGCCAACGATGCCGGTCAAGAAGCAGCTTGGGATTGGCTGCGCAACGAATGGCAGTGGCTGGATGACACGGTCGGTGGCGACATGGAGTTTGCCTCCTACATCACCGTTTCCGCTGGTATCTTCCACACCCCACAGCGGTTGGCTGAATTCAAGGAATTCTTCGAACCAAAGATCAATACGCCGGGCCTGACCCGGGAGATCACGATGGACATCCGGATCATTGAGAGCAAGGTTGCCCTGGTGGAAAAGGAAGCTGACGCCTTAAACGCGGCAATTGCGGACTAACATTGTAAATAACTGTTAAAGCAAAGAATCCAGGATGGCAAAAATGTCATCCTGGATTCTTTTGTGTTTCATGTGAAACAATGTAAAATTAATCCGCCATCAAATCATCAATAATTGCCTTAACCGGCCGGATCTCATGAATGCTGGTAATCCCGGTTCCCAGCGAAACGTAACCCTGGTCCCAGTCACCATCGACCATCCCCCGCTTCAAGCCGTACAGGCCGCCCATGACCTTGCCGATTTCGTCCCGGCTAACTCCCTGGTCGCTTAACTCTTGGAGGTGGTCAGCAAACGGTCCCGGCAAGGACCGGTAATAAGCCGGCTTGGTCCGGAACAGTAACAGTTCATCGGCGGTTGAATTAACAATTGCCTGCTTGACCTTGGCCGCCGTCCGGTTTTCTTCACTGGCAATGAAGACACTGCCACAGTATACCCCTTCGGCGCCAAGGGCCAGGGCCGCCTTGACTGCCCGCCGGTCGGTGATTCCACCTGCAGCCAACACCGGTGTGTGGTCAACCGCATCTACGATCATCCGGACGATTGAGAAAGTACCGACTACTTGCTTAGGGAGGGTGCCCCCTTCGTCAAAGCCAGTTTCGACGATTACGTCAGCGCCGTTTTCCTCGGCCGCCCGGGCATTGCTTGCCGTTGGGTTCTGGGCCCGGTAAATAATCTTAATGTCATGATCCTTCAGCATTTGGAAGATTTCGGGATAAACCTCACTCCCCGTGTAAACAGCGGCCGGAACGCCCTCTTCAATCATCATCTTGATCAAGGGCTTGGTGTGGCCATCATTTCCACCATTTGCCGGAATAATGTTAACCGCAAACGTTCCCGCTGTCAGCTTCTTAACCTTCCGCACCTCATTGCGCATCCGTTCCACCGTCATGGCATGGCGCTTAACCGGGTCCGGATCCCTGAATCGTTCGTTTTGCCCCGCTGCTGGTCCCAGCGTGCCGAGGCCTCCGGCATTCGTGACCGCCGCCACGAATTTGGCATTGGTCAGCCAGGCCAGTGGGCCCTGAATAATTGGGTACTTAATGTTTAATGCTTTACATACACGATTCATAATTGAACAGCTCCTTCTTGATTAATCGTTAATAAGTCTCTTGGTTGAGCTAGCCGAAGATCGGCTGCCGCAATCTTTTCAGGGTCACTGGCACCGTACTCCGCCCCGGCAAACCTAATACCAGCCGCATGAGCCGCCGCCAAGTCAGTTGACATGTCACCAACGTAAACCGCGGTCGTCGGGTCCGCGCCGAGCCGGTCCAGCGCTTTAAGGATTGGCGCCGGCGATGGCTTGTGGGCCGTTGTGTCATCTGCCGTGACCACGACCGCAAAATTCTCGGCAAACGGGTACTGATCCTGAAAATATCGCTGGTACTCCGCCCGCGTCTTGGAAGTGACGATTGCTAACTTAGTGCCCGCCTTGGCTGCCAGTTGGCTGATGGTTGCGGGAATCCCCGGTAGGACCCTTACCTGGTCAAAATGCTGGTAGGACCGGTTAATCCATTCCTCGTTGATCGTATCAATTTCTTCTGCGGGGACACCAAGTTTCTTTAGGGCGTCCACCGCCGCGATTCCGTACAGGTCCCTTTCCACCTTTGCCGGATCAGGGAAATGGTAGCCATGGTCTTCTAGTGTTTCCACCAGGGCCGGCATATACATTGCAAAGGTGTCAATCAACGTTCCATCAATATCGAAAATATAGTTGTTAACCGTCATTTTACTTTCCCCCTATGCAAATGAAGTAGCAACACTCCCGGCAACGATTAGCAAGATACCGAGGATGGTGTATTTCAGTTCCCGCTTACTCTTGTGCTCGTGCAGGATAATAATTCCCCCAAAAGTGGCAATAACCACGTTCAACTGGGTCCAAATGAAAGCCGACGTGTTGCCGTTCGCCTGGGCAGAGAAGATGTAGGCAAAGCCGGCAATCCCCCAGGCCAGACCACCGAGGATATTTAGGTACTGGGCTCGTTGGGTAAATGCCTTTCGGTCGGTAAAGAAACCGTAAATCAGGGCGCCAAGAAGGATTCCCAGCATCTCAGGGAGGAAAATCCCGGTCCCACTCTGTTCCTTAATGATTGCAATGTTGGGGAAGGAAGAATATACCCAAAAACCAATCGTTGTGCACAGCAGGAAGATAACGTCACGGGCAGTGATGCTTTGCCCCTTTTGGTCACTCACCGAAGTAAACAGGGCCCCAATCACAAAGACAATCAGGGCCGCAATCCCGATAACCTTTGACCGGGCCCCCGCCCAGTCGCCAAACATCGTCATCCCAATGATTGAATTACCAATTAATTGGAAGACCGTTGACAGGGGAACCGTGTTGGCCACCCCAATCCGCTTGAACGAAATAAATTGACCAATCTGGCCAATCGTCCACAGGGCCCCACATAAAATTGCCAAAGCAAAGGCAGTTAAACTAACAGTGGGCCGGGTAAAAGCGAAAGCCAGCAGGCCAATGATTGATGCTCCGGCACCGATTCCGAAGATCTGGTTAACCGGTGAGCCACCAACCTTTCCCGTAATAATTGGCATTGACCCCCAACCGAGGGCGGGAATTAGTGCAATTAAAATGTTCATTACTAGCACTCCTTTGTTGTTTTAATTCTCTTCAGCAATTAAAATAACTTAGGAAACCTGTTTCCGTCAAGAGAAATGGAGAAAAAAATGACGACAATTTATGACATCGCTAAAAAAGTGGGTTGCGCACCCTCAACTGTCTCAAAATACATCACCAAACACGGCTACGTGAGCCAGGCAATGGGCAAAAAAATTGCCACAGCCATGCAAGACCTCAACTACCACTACAATGGAATTGCCCGGGCCCTCAGTACGAGCACCAGCAACCGGATTGGGATCGTCGTGCCCTTCTTGGACCACCCCTACTTCCAAGGACTAGTTAACGCCATCAGTGAGGCCCTTGCCAAGGCGGGCAAGGAGGTGGTGATCTTTCCTACCCGGTACGCAATTGCCAGTGAGCAACGGGCCCTCAGTGAGTTGGTCCACCACCTGATTGACGGCCTCATCATCACCTCACACGCCCTTCCCCGCCACGAAATCAATAAGTACCAGGTCTACGGCACAATCGTCTTTTGCGAATCCAGCACTGACCCCACAGTTAAGTCGGTAAATATTGACCGGACCACCGCAATGATCGACCTCTTCTCGGCCCTCAAGAAGCGGCGGTTAACCCGGCTGGGGTTTTTCTTTATCCGCCGCCCGGAAAACAGCATCACTACGACGGAAACCCTCGCCGCATACCACCAGGTCTTCAACTGCCACCCCGCTCCTGACTTTATCCGCTACCACTGCCGTAATTTTGCGGATGGTCAAAAGGCAACCAGGCAAATGTTGGCTGCCCAGCCCGCCATCCAGGCAATCCTCACGGAAAGTGACATCAGCGCTGCCGGGGCCCAACAAGAAATCACCAGGCAGGATAAGGATATTCAGGTCGTTGGCCAGGGCAACTACCTATTAAGTAGCCTGCTCAACTTTTCTTCCATTGACCAGCACCTACCTGAAATCGGCCAGCAGGCGGTCGACCTGGTTTTGGGTCAGGCAGCCGACCCGCAGAAGGTCATTAAATTTAACTTTATCGACCGAATTTAAAAAAGGGGCTTGCTAGGAAACCGATTTCCGCGAGTATAACTTAAATCGTAAGGTTAAGCGCTTACAATTCATGCTATATTTGGAGGTCGACATTATGATTAAAGAATTTGCTTCCCCATCCTCATACGTTCAAGGCAAGGGTGTTTTACTCAACAGTGACCCATATTTGAAGAACTTTGGTAAGAAACCCCTCCTGGTAACCGATGATGATGTTTACAAGATTGTTGGTAAGAAGCTAGAGGACTACCTGACCGCAAATGGTTACCAGGTCGACCTGGTTAAGTTTAATGGTGAGTCCTCAACCAACGAGATTGACCGGATCTCGGCAATTGGTAAAAAGGACAACGTCAGCGTTGTTTACGGTCTTGGTGGCGGGAAGACCAGTGATTCCGCTAAGGCAGTTGCCGACAACCTGGGCCTCCCCGTTGTTATCATGCCAACTCTGGCCTCAGCTGACGCTCCATGTTCCCGGCTTTCCGTTATCTACAAGGATGACGGTAGCTTTGACCACTACCGTTTTTACTCCCACAACCCTGACCTGGTTTTGGTGGACAGCCAGGTAATTGCCGGCGCCCCTGCTAAGCTGCTTATTTCCGGGATTGCCGATGCCCTGGCTACCAACGTTGAAGCCCAAGCCGTTGCCCAGGCTGGTGCTGACACGATGCTGAACGAAGGTCAGACGTTGGTTGGCAATGCCATTGCCCAAAAGTGTGAGGATACCCTCTTCAAGTACGCCCACATTGCCGTCGCTGATGTTAAGCACCACGCTTTCACGAGCGCCCTGGAAAAGGTTATCGAGGCCAACACGCTAATGAGTGGTCTCGGCTTCGAAAGTGGTGGCCTTTCTGGTGCCCACGCGATCCACGATGGTTTGACGGCCCTGGAAGAAACCCATGCATTGTCACACGGTCAAAAGGTGGCGTACGGTACCCTAACCCAACTGATGCTGGAAGGTACTGACCAAAAGCGCTACAACAAGTACTTTGAACTGATCCTTTCGCTGGGCTTACCAACTACCCTTGCTGATCTAGGCCTCGCTGATGCTGGTGATGACAAGCTCCTGGTTGCCGCTAAGGCCGCCTGCTCAGAAAATGACACCATCAGCCGGCTGCCATTCAAGGTCACTCCTGATGACGTTGCCCAAGCCTTCCGGGCGGTTGATGCCTACACCAAGGACTACCTGGCAAGCCACAAATAAGTAGTAATAAGTGCCAATAATACCTTCTAAAAAAACGCAATCGAGTAGGAGGTAATTGATTAGTTCAATTACCGACCTCTCACACCACCGTAC